>CAWVYD010000076.1:0-8253 GCA_963934185.1 uncultured Legionellaceae bacterium
AGAACAAAGACCAGTTAGGTCAAGCGCTTCAAAATGAATTGTCAACACGCCCTAGGGAATGTGTTTAATATAAGGTTCTCATTTAGGTTAAGCACGTTCCTATAATTTTGGTGTTAACAATGAAAAATGTCATCTATCTTGCTTCAAATTCAGTCTCGCGTAAAAATTTATTGCTGCAAGCAAAAATACATTGTGAAGTCATACCGCAAACTGCGAATGAGTCAGACGTTAATGTTGAGCAGCCCTTGTCTGATGTTGTTATGCAAATTGCGCAGTTAAAAATGACCCATGCCGTTTTGCCATTAGGAAAGTCTGAGGGTGATGTTTGTTTTGTTTTAACGGCAGATACCATGGGGCTAACAAAATCAGGTCGATTATTAACTAAGCCTAGCGACCGAAGTGATGCCATTAGTATGCTTAGAGATTGCAGGCAAGGGCCTCAAACGACGGTTACAGGTTTTTGTTTAAGGAAATATCAATGGCAGCAGGGCGCTTGGCAAATGATGCAAGAAGAGAGTGGCTTTGATAAAGCAAGCATGCTTTTTCAGGTGCCAGAATCACGAATGGATTTTTATTTAGATAATACTCCCTTTTTATCAGTAAGCGGCGCCGTATCAATTGAACATTTTGGCGGACAGTTTTGTCAGTCACTTAATGGGTCCTATGAAGCCATCATTGGTTTACCGATGTTTAAAATTCGCCAAACACTTGAAACGTTAATGTTTTTTTAAGATCGCTTAGGAAAATTTAATTGGTATTTAATTTTATAAATGCTGCTTGATAGTGCTTCAAATTCTTTAGCTTTTGAATCATCTGTTTTAAATTGTTGAACTTCTTTCGATAGCTCTGTCATTTCTTTAAGGTAAGTCTCACCTAATGCTTTTTTCATGGTGTCAATGGCTGCCTGAGATGTTTTTGAGTCAATTTTTAAGGGAGCATAACCTTCGGACTGAACGTTTATGGCATTGACATCAATAGCCAATACGGTTTTATCCGCTAAAACATGAAAGGCAGTATGAATCATTCCGATCAACTTTAAATCTTTACCTTTCAAGTAAATAGGATTGGACTCTGTTGGCACACCATCAAAATTCATTAAAAATTTCTGGGCCATAACAAAGGCCAATTTCATTTTAGCGGCTTCGCTTAAAGGTATTTTTGGTTTAATCGCTTTAAGCTCATCATGTTTTTCACTTTCGATAAAAGCGAGTGATTCGCCGTTATGTTTAAATTGATGCAACGCAACGGAGCCCTTAGGAATTTGTTCGAGTGTTTTTAAAGGGGTGCCTTTAATGCTGGCATTAAACGTTAATGTTTTATCAACCTTTAATGCTTTAGGTAAATTTTTTGATTCTATGATCGTTGTTATGATGTTTGATTGCGTTAATATAGGCTTGCTTGATTCTTTTAAACGAGAGTCAAATTTAATCTTTAGCGCGGTTAAATCACGGATTAATTCGTTATAGTCTTTTTTTTCGTCCTTAAGAAGGCCTATTTTTTCATTAAGTTTTGCAATAACATTACTATGGCCTTTAATGTCTTGATGATTTAACAATGGGTTAAGTTTATCCAAATCATTTATTAAGTTCCCTTCTTCTTGAGTTAAAAAGTGAATTAATTCTTCAAGATTATTTTTATATTTCGTAGAAATCTCAGGGTTTAATATTAGGCAACCAACACTACTCATGGTGTTTAATGTGTTATGAAACGATTCGTTATTAATGGCATCAGAAATTCTGACAGTATTAATATCAGCGGCATCAAAAATATTTATCTTAAGCACCTCTTTAACGGCTTGTATGGCTTTCTCATCAGAAATAAGCGTTTCTTTTTTTACGACAGGGGGACGGTTGTTTTTTAATAATTTTTTTCCATTGTTTTCTTTAACAGGCTGAGAGACATGAATCGGGTTTGTAACAACGCCAGCTTGTTTAGTTTCTTTTTTAGTCATTGCTTGCGTCTTTAATGGTGAAGTGTGTTGTTCTATGTTATTAATGCTTGAAAGTGCTAAAGCCTCTTTTGATTTAAGTTTAATAGGCGAAGGGGAACGCATTAAAAGTTGATTGTTTGATTGTGATGTATTTTCTTTAATTTCAAGCCACTGATTTTGTATGTGGTTAATGTATTTTATTTTGTTATCAAATAAGGCTAAATCCTTTTCTTCTTCTTCAGCACCTTCGACCAATAAAATATTAATTCCCCATGGGTTTTCTATTAATGGTTTGAAGATAAATTTAACGTTATGTTCTTGTTTTTGCTTATTTAATAACGCATAAAATGCTGGCCAAGAAAAATCATCAAGGTTGATGGAATAATCAGTGCAAAATGATTTTTTAAAGTCGACTTCCTTTGATGTTTCCTTTTCTGGGAGGAGGGCAAGTTGGAAAACTTTCCTCTTTAGTTGCTCAATTAATGTTGGAATGTGATTAAGGGTAGGCTCTGTTTGAGAATTAAGAGGGTTGTGGTTGTCTTCGTTTGTATTCAAAGCGGAGTCAATGTCGTTATGCAGGTTTTTTTTATAGGATTTATTATGAGCTTGTAACTTTGATGCCTCACCTTGGAATAACCAGCTTACATGGGATGATTCAGCATAATTTGTTGTCAATTCACTAATTTGACCACTGTTATTTTTTGACGATTTAAGTACCTTTGCAGGTGCGCCTTGATCTTCCTTGCTGAAATCTGTCGAACTGCCTTGTAAATCATGATCATTGTAGGCAGTGTCTAAGGCTTTTTGTATCGCCTTTATTTTTTGTGTAAGTTCAGTGTCAGAAAGTTGAATTTCATTATCTGTTAATGCGTGCAAGGCCGAATATAATGCGCGTTCTTGCTCGCTATTACTGTGTATACCAATGCGATTAGACATACTCTTTAACAGTTCAACACGGCCATTAACACTGGCGTACCGTTCATTGGCTGATTTGCAACCAGCAATAGAGGCATGCTCTAAAAAAATGGATAACGATTGAATGGTCATACCAAATTGTAAGTTTTGATGTTGGTTATTGCTATGCATAATCATTAAGGATTGAGCAACCAGGTGTTGTAGGGTTTTATTTTTAGTAAAGTCTATTTTTTCATCTACGGTTACTTTTTTATCAAGCGTCAATTTTTTATCAGGCTTTATGTATTTAGGAAGTCTGTTATTCTGATTTTTCTTATAAGCCATGAGTACGTCTATGGCTCGTTTACCTTGACGGGTGTCGCTAAATTTTTCACTGGATTTAGAACGAAGGTAGGAGATGTATAAGCGCTCAGTGGTTTTATAACATTGATTCGTCGCGTTAGCTTGATGGGTTGATAGATAACGTTGGTGTGAGTTAATCGTGGCTAACATTGCCATTTCAGCCATAAGAGAAATTTCGTTAATGGGTGCAATTGGGTCAAAGACACCTAAGTTCAACTCTCTTCCATGTTGATTAACCGGAATGTTTTGAATAAAGAATAAGCCGCTAAGGTTGTTTTCTTTTAATTGTGTCCGATTAAATTGATGTGCACCTTTAATAATAAGAGAGGCACTTTGTGTCTGTTTATTTTTACCGCCCATTACAAAATCAACCATAGGATCAATGGAGGTTAGTAAATTATAAACAACGGGTGTTTGCATACCCCCTTGCGATTTAGAAAGCCATTGTTGATTAAAAGCTAATTTTTTTTCTATGTCGTCAATCATAGCCTCATCGCTGATTTCATCCCCCTTTTCATCGTAAAAAACAGCGAGTGATGGTACTCTAATTTCAAGATTTTGTGAGCGTAGTGTTCTTATCGTGCCAATCCCATTACTTGTGTGATAGTGCGTTCGTTTAATCATTCGGTTTGCTTGTGCATCCGCATTCGTTTTTTTATTGTGTGAGGTATGATTCGTACCAGTAATTCTAATGGCAGTTTGATTTCTTGAGTCTGTTTTAAATGAATCATTTCCTGTTGCGGTATAATGATCCATATGCAAAGCATCCAGTTTGCTTTTAAACGTTGTAAGCGTTACTTTGCTTTGTGTGTTAGAGTTTAATGAAAGTGCAGTAAAAAAACTTTGTCGCATCTTTTGAGCTAATGAATTACGTTGTTTATCGAGGTATTGATTTAATTTTCCATAATCCAGCTGGTGAAATTCCTTATCAATGGACTGAATTAATCCCTTTTGAACAATTTTTCTAACTTCATCAGATAGCTGATGAAAAGCATTATTTTTTATGTTATCCCATTCTTCGTTAGAATATATATGAGTGTTATCACTGCTATTAATAAAGTGCTCATAGGCAACTCTTGTTAGTAAATTTAGATGAGCTTCCATTTCTTCTTGAAGAGAAATAATACTGCTGCGAGAGTCTCCTTCGATTAACTGGTTGATGGCATGTTGAAGCACTTGTTTATTATGAGAGGTGTCATCGGAATCTGTTAGCCATGCGATAAATTTATTATTCAAACTAGGCGCATCATTAATATCAAGGCTGCATTGCGTTGTTTTCGTTAGCTTCCCTAAATTCAAGGTGTTTTCAAGCGCCTCTTGATAGGTTTGAGGGGCTGTTAATGATGGTGCGTTATTGCCTAATATTCTATGGTAAATATATTTATAATCGTCTTCTTTTAATGTAATACTAACTAACGCATGGGCCTGAAGGGTAAATCTGATTTCCTTAGGGTTATTTAAAGCAATGCTAAGACCTTTATTAACAAGGTAATTTTGGTAAATTGCTTCGTTAGCAAGGATACTAGCAGCCTTGTCTCGATGCTGTACGTTTAAATGTTGATGGATTTTCGTTAAAATTGAGCTACTCAACGAAGTGTTTGCATTATCAGGCGCATTTTCTAATAACGCACTAATTGTTAGCTTGATTTCTTTTTCCCGATAAATATTTTCATCTTTAATGTCTGGAAGAACTTTGTTTTTTTTGAATAACTGACGATCATTTATTTTCTCTTCCTTTGGTTTTTCTTGATAGCCAGGAAGTTGTTCATATAAATCAAAGATGCATTGATAGGATGATTCTTTAGCACTTTTAAAAAAGGAAGGGATACACGTGTTAGATGATTTAATCGGGTTTTCAAAGATTATTTTATTTATGATTTCTAGTGAAAATCCTTCCTCAGAGATCACACCCTTTAATTCAGTAAATGTTTTTTCATTGGTTGTATCAAGTTCAGAATTCAAATGAGATACGATGATTTCAAGCGCTTGTTCGCTGTGGTATTTAAATCGCGCGCCTTCCTTTAGATGTTTTTGATAGAGTTGGTTGATAATGTTGGATTGAGCGTCAATTGATGACGTGGTTGATGTATCCGCATTAAACTCTATTAATGACGCATTATATATGTCATCGATTGCCTTTTGAACGTTAGCTTTATTCTTATTTTCACTTAAGTACAGTGAGTGGAGTAGTGAGTTATGAACGGTTTTTTGATGTTGTTGAGGGGTGTCATAAAACAAGATTGGGTTTTCTATGACTATTTTTCTAAATAAGTCTACGTTTATAATTGACTCACTATGAGCACTTTTTAAAATCTCTGCGTTAAACGTGTTGATGTCGGTTTTACTATCAATTAACTTTTGGTAGACGTCTGCTTGACGCTCTAAAGGAACCAATAAAAATTTTTCAGGGCGTTCGCTTATGCAGTTAGCAATTAATTCATTGTTTATTTTATGGAACTGATTATTGTCCACATTGTCTTTAAATGTGTTAGCAAAACGGGTGGTGGTTGATTTTAGCTCATCATATAAAAGGTTATAATCAATGGTGACGTTTGATAAACGATACGCATCAATAATTTTTTTGTATGTTTCATTTAATTCGTCTAATATCTCGTCTGTTTGGTGGTTGAAATAGGGGATTTTCCCGCGGCTAATTTTTTCTTTAGCATCTTGAATTTGGACTCTTAATGTTTCGATATTACTTATTTGATAATTTACTTTAAATTTTTTAAGGCAATCTAGAACCTTATTCAAGGCTTCTTTTTTTGTTGTATGTTTATTATTTTCAACTTGAACAATTCTTTCTTTAATATTTATTATAGCGTCTTGAAGTGCTACTTCTTTCGTCCCTTTTACGATGAGTGGAGGCGATTTCCTTAATCGAATTAAAAAATCATTAAATCCTTCCAGTGAACATTGATGCTTTCTTTTATTGTCTGACGTCTCAGGGTTCGTGGACAAATACGAACTCAGTAATTGCTCTATTGTTTGATTGCTAACATCGATTTCTCTTAAATCACCTTGGATAAGTTTATCACGGGCTTGCCATGCGTTGATAACGCGTTCAGACACACAAAATTTTTCATGGCTACCATCGTCCTTTTCCATTAATTTTAAATCGACCATGACATGCATGGCACATGAATTAGGTATGTTTTCGATGCACCATTTTTCCATTATCTCAGAGTTCGTATCGCCTAGGTCATAATTATCTTCATATTTTTTTGACTCTTCTATCTTCGTATTATTTAAATCAATAATAACTTCATCATTATAACCGCGGCTTTTAAAGGCTCGTCTTTCACCATTAAAGGCAACTAATTTCTTATACTCATGTTTAATACTATTTTTTTTATCTTTTTGGGATCTGGCAATGTACGGCATTGTTCTTGAAAAAAATGTTTTTGCAGTGCCATTATCTAATTTTGAAGCTTCAATCATTAGTTTTTCATACGCTTTAGCGCCGTATCTAATTCCTTGAATGGTGTGTGATGCAAATGTTTCTGGAATGGTGACACCAACTTTCATTGAGGATGAAAACGCAGTGGTTCTGACAATATGTTTAATCGGGGATAAAATATCTTTGCTTTTATTTTGAAGATCGCTTAGGCCTGTAAAACCATGAGAGGTGGCTGCTTGAATCATTAATTTTCTGATCTGAGACGTTTCCCGTACGATGCCTCCATCCGCTTGAATCATTAAATTTCCTGGTTCGTCTTCGGAGTTTGATAATGTGAGTAAGGACAATATATATTTAATAAGTCTTTGTGCACTGTAGCTTTTGCCTGAAGAAGAAGGGCCTCCTATAAAATGAATGGGTCTTTGAGTCCACGCTTTTCCAGCAATAAAGGTTGCGCTGTTAAAGTAGACTGCGTCTCTGTATTGTTTGCTGTTTGTTTCTTCTTTTAATGCCAATTTAAAAATATCTACCCCTGTCTTATCTAAAAACTCTGTCATGGATATGCTTGCTTTTTTGGGTGAACTTAAACGAAGTCGTTCTTTATCCGGGGAAATGCTAGGTAAATTTTGATTTTTTAAATGATCAATCAACATTTTTCTAAAAAAGTTTGGGTCATCTACTGTTGGAGTCTCAGCGTCTGCGCCAAGGAATTTTTTGATTTCTTCAAAATGTTCATTTTGATATTTATCGACGCCTTGATAGAGCGCATTTTTTGATTCTAAACTCATGGATTTCGCAATTAAGGCGTGTGTTTGTTCATCATTATTAAGATCAAGGGGTTCTTTTGAAGAGTCTAAAGACCTGCGGGTATTTATTTTTTTTAATGAGTCACTGTAATTGCCAATTTGCCCTTTTAATTGTTCAAACGTACTTGGCGGTATGTGATTAGGAGAGATGACATCGATATGATCAGTAGTCTTTTCTAATAGGTTATGATATTTGATTTTTTCTTCACGTGTTGCCAACGTGTTAAAGTTAACTAACAAAAGGTAGCTATCGGTATCATTTTCCGCCCATAGCGCCTTTGTTCTTCTTTTTGCATTGCTAATAATTTGTTTTTTTCTAGTATCGTTTTTTTCTTCATCGAATTCTTTTTTTGTTTTTTCTAAATACGATTGTTGCTGAGTTGCCAATTGTTGAATTTTCCCATTAGGGGTTGAAAAATACATGTCAAAAACTAATATCAAGTAACGTTTGTTTTCCTCCGTTTCCTCCAAACCTTTGATGGTTTCTACTAACTTAGGGCGTATGTGTTGTAAGTGCCCACACATATATGTTTTTAATTTATTTAAATTATTATTGGGATCATTATAAGGTATATTAATAGACTCTTCTGACATGACGATGACATGATCACGCGTTGAAACATCATTTGGAATGTCATGTTCGCTCATGTCTACGTCTATTAGTGCCTGTGTCTGTTGTGGGTAGTTGGGAGGCGTTTCGTCTATCGAACCTAAGTAAGCATTAACATCTAATCCGCCAACGCCTGCTAAGGGTTCATTCTTAAAATCATAACGATTATTTTTAGCTAACAGCATCTTTTTATACGTATTTTTGCCCGTAAACTGTTTGTTTGCTAAAGGCAGGTATTTTAATAGTTGCA
>CAWVYD010000077.1:0-8115 GCA_963934185.1 uncultured Legionellaceae bacterium
CGGCATTGAGCATTATTTTAGCGGGCAATTGGATAAACGAAACGCCTATCAAATACTAAAGCAACGCCTAAATTTAAACGATGAACAATTTGCTTACATTGGCGATGATTTACCTGATATCCCTATTTTGAAACAAGTAGGTTTGAAAATCGCTGTTAATGACGCTCGGCCAGAAGTCAAAGAAATCTCTAATATCATCACAAAGCAAGTCGGCGGTCATGGTGCTGTGCGCGAAGCATGTGACCTAATTTTAAAGGCTCAAAATGCCATGCAAGATGCGTTAGCGAGTTATTTAAATGAATCGTAGTAATAAAAAGTTTGTCTACCTTAGTTTTGCCATTGCCGCGATTATATTAGTTGGGTTATCGTTATCTAATCGAGCAAAGCCATTGCGCTCAGGTACCAAAGATAACAACCCATCCATTACCACCCTACTTAAAGTCAATGCCCTTAAATTTACAAAAGAAGGCCACATAGAGCACCAACTTAATGCACCTAAGCTAACGCACCATACGGCTTCCTCCAAAAATGTGGTTGACTCTCCCATCATCCACATCACTCGCAATGAGCACCCTTGGAAAATCACAGCGGACAAAGCCATTACCAATAAGCATAATACAAAGATTATTTTAGAAGGCCACGTTAACATACGACAGTTTGAGCATGGTAAAAAAGTCAGCCAGCTGTTAACCTCACGGTTAAATTATTACCCTAAGACTCAAAAAGTAGATACCAAGCAAGACATTACTTACCTAAGCCAAGGAATGACCGTGCACTCAAAAGGCTTACGTGCGGATTTACAACAAGAAACCATGGAACTCGTTTCCCACGCTCGAGGCGTTTATGATCCTAAAAAAGTCCCTAAGAAATCTTAGTTTACTGCTGACCATATTATTACTAAGCAATCTCTGCTTTTCACTGACAAACGATCCGATGCAGAGCATGCTATTACGCGCTGATAAAGCATCGTTTAATAACAAAAAAAAAGAGGGCTACTATCTTGGCCACGTATTTTTAAAACAAGGCAGTTCTCAGCTAAATGCTACTTCGGCAAAAACATATTCAAACATTGAAAATCAATTAGAAAAAGCCATAGCCTTTGGTGATTCGCTAACAAAAGCCTTGTTTGAAACGCTGCTTAATGGCAAAAATGAGCCTTTAAAGGGCCAAGCCGATAAAATCACCTACTTTCCTAAAAAACAGTTAGTCCGCTTAGAAGGCAATGCTTTGTTAAGCCAAGGAAACAATACCTATAGAGCACCGCTTATTATTTATGACATAAATCATCAACGATTGCTTTCACATAAGACAGCCCAGCAACGTTCCACTATTACTTTTAATGATAAGACCTGATGAATACACAAAAAAAAGAATTAGTCGTAACCGACATAAAAAAACAATACAAAGGACGCTTTGTTGTTAATGGCATTAACCTTTGTTTAAAACAAGGTGAAATCATTGGCTTACTTGGCCCCAATGGCGCAGGAAAAACCACCACCTTTTATATGATTGTTGGCCTAGTTAACAGCGATGCCGGCTGCATTACCCTTGGTGAAGATGAGCTTACTCACTTACCCATGGATAAACGCGCCAAAAAAGGCATTGGCTATTTGCCACAAGAAGCCTCCGTATTTCGAAAAATGACGGTGGAACAAAATTTATTAGCCATTTTAGAACTTGATAAAAACTTAAGTCGAAAAGAGCGTAAACAACGTGCCAATGATTTATTAGAAGCGTTTCACATCACCCACATTCGTACCAATTTAGGCTTAAGTCTTTCAGGAGGTGAGCGACGACGACTAGAGATTGCGAGAGCCATTGCTTTAAATCCCGCCTTCATATTATTAGATGAACCGTTTGCGGGCGTTGATCCCATTTCCGTTTTAGACATTAAAAAGATCATTAGGCAATTGAGTGATCGCGGCATTGGTGTATTGATTACGGATCACAACGTCAGAGAAACGCTGTCACTGTGCGATCGCGCTTACATTGTTAGTCAAGGAAAGGTTTTGTGTGAAGGTGATGCACAAACCATCATAGCCAACCCCGAGGTGCGCGCCAGCTATTTAGGAAATGAGTTTACTTTGTGATTGTATTGATTGATAACTATGATTCTTTTACGCACAACCTAGCGCGATACATAAAAAGGGCCAGCTCAAATGAATTAGTCATTTTAAAAAATGATGAGTTGACCTTACAGGAAATTACAAAACTCGCCCCCTCTCATCTGATTATTTCGCCTGGCCCCGGAACGCCGCTTGATTCCGGCGTTTCATTAGACTGCATCGAGCATTTTAAAACGCACATTCCCATTTTAGGCATTTGCCTAGGTCACCAAGCCATTGCTCATTGCTTTGGCGCAATCATTTCAACGGCGAAAACCATTTTGCACGGGAAAACGTCTGACGTTTGCCATACGAGTGATCCCATTTTTAAAAACGTACCCATAGAATTTAAAGTAACGCGCTACCATTCTTTAACCATTAAAGAAAACTCATTACCAAACAGTCTTAACGTCATTGCTCAAAGTAATAGTGAAATTATGGCCATCAAACACCATAATTACCCCATATACGGCTTACAGTTTCACCCAGAAGCCTATCTCACCGAGCACGGACAAACCATCATTGATAATTTTTTTCAAACAAAATAAGCGTTTTTATTTTATAAAATCTACTTTAAAGGGCAACAATGCCAATCAATAGGGTTTCTAATGGTTCAATTTGGTGCATTAACATCTCAATACGCCCTTCGACAGCTTTGATTCTAATTTTACTTTTATCTAAAACAGATTGGTTTTTCGCAATAAAGGCTAAGCTTTTTTCAACGTTAGTAGAATCTTTTGATTTTTCCGCTCTTTTTTTTGCCCGCTGCATGATGTTTTTTTGTTTTTCATACTCTGGCAGCTCCAATTGATAAACAATTTGTAGCTGAGCCAACTCGTCTTTTAAATTAGCCAAGAACATTTCTTGGCTAGGAGGCTCAACTCTAAGACTTGCTTTCTCTGATTGAAAAAAGGGGTAAATTGCCATTTACATCTCACCTTTAGGCTGCTTTAGCACACTATCCGTTTCAGAATTATCAAGCACAACGTCTTCTTTAATCCGTTGTTCCGTATCAAAAAAAGCTAACGATGCATTATCACTATGATACTTATAATTAACGTTTATATTATTTTCCTTGTCATCTGCATTTTGATTTGTCCCCGTAAGTAAAGCATCAACATAAGAGCGCTTAACATCCGGTATATGTTCTCCTCCTTTAACGGCATTTGCATCGAGTGGCTCTAATGTTTCATCTGATATAACAGACTCGTTATCTAACGTTTCAGCGGCTAGGGCCTTAGCATCATTATTTTGACTAATGACTTTGTTCAAATCACACACCTTTTGTGCAATATAATAATTTTCGTAACTTCGATTATGCTTAGCTTCATCAATAATAATGTTAGTCGCACAGCCTGCGCCCACAAAAAAAGTTGTGCCAATAACGGCTGAAGCATACAAAGCAGGAATGCCCACTGCTGTAAAAAATCCTGTTGCTGTTAAGGCGAGGCCAATAACAACTAACGCTAAACAAACCAAACCAAGCCCCAAGGTTTTTCCCCAACGCTGTATGCCAGCTCGTGTATCAGGAATGTCATGAAATAGCTCTGGAGTTTCACTATCTATGCTAAATGTATCGTTAAATATCGTTTCAGCAATGTCTGACAGTGTTTGATCGGACGAGTTCGGATTACAATCTAACTCAGCGCTCATAGCATCGCCAATCTCTAAAAACAGTGGTTCAAATTCTTTGTATTCACACAGAGGAGTCAATACGTATTTAAATTCATCGGATTGATTGAACTCAGGCCTAACCAAGCCACACATCGCTTGATAAAGGGATTGTTCCCCATTTTCTTTGTGCTTTTTAACTAATGCTTCGCGCAAAACAGAGCCACGTAATTCGTTTCGTGAGCTGGTGCGATTTGAGCAATTCATTTGTTTATCAGAGTTTTTTTGCTTAATTGAAAAAAATGCATCCTTTTCATCATCAACAGGCAAAATGAATTCCATGTCTTTAAGTGATAGATTTTTCATAAACATCACATCATCTTCATTCACTTTTCTATCTAAAAAAAATTGCCCATTACTTTCAACTGTAGCAACTGCATGCGTTTTAACAGCTCCACATAGCGCTTTAAAAATAAAATTGTCTGATAAAGAAAATAAGCCATTGTATAAATCAATGGTTGCATTAGCCATATTGAAAGTCTCAAATAAAAAAAGTCTTAACTTAATTATAGACAATAATGATTAAGGGAGTATTAATAGCGCATACAGAGCCATAAAGACAACCCCTCCCTTACAAGCACCATATGATCAAAAAAACAAACTGATGACTTACCGTATAATACGTAGCTGTGGAATACATTATTCATTCGCTATAGAGCTGACCATTTAGTGCGCTAAGGATAAGACACTACAAACATTACTGAGATTTTATATGGTCTTTGGAAAAAAGGTGCCTGCCGTTACAGTATGTTTGCAGTGACATGTGGAAGCCTTATTTAAAACTGATGAAGAAAAGTACGTCAATGCCTTAAATATTTTAGACCGATCCCACATCACATAAAAAATTAATTATGATTTTCAGTCTTTAAAACCTTTATTTTTAAATCGTTTGGGATAATAATTTGAGTGTTTTACGGAAATAAAGCGCAGCCGAACGAAGAGTGAGCGGGCCATGAAGTATAATACTCAAAGCCTTATCCTCTTACACATAACGTTAGCTGCCTTCAAGCTTAAATAAAAATTAGAGAAGGTTTTAAGCTACTTTAGTCCAAAGTCCAATAAAGAGAATACTCAAGAAAAAATAAGATGCACGACATTATTTATTAAACATAAATGATGACGTTATATGGGAAAAGATAAAAAATTCAAACCACGTAAAACGGATTGTGGTTTGAATTTTTATCTTACCATAAACAAAAACACTTACATTGAATGAGATTTTGCGCTTGAAAGTTCTGCTGGATCTTCTTGAGTTGCTTGCGCTGTTTCAGACTTTGGGAACACAGCATTTTTTACGCTGTCAGGGATCACTTGTGCACAAGTAGATAACCCAACCGTCATACAGTTTTGAACCGAAGGATTGCTGAAAAAAGCGCCAAGCATTAAGAGTGACGAAGCGGCACTGGTCACAACCGGCATCACTGAGAACCCAGTGCTCTCTGCCAGTTGTTGATTCACATTATTGACACCATAAACCAATACTGCCAATTGTGAAAGCCTCGCATTATTATCCTGCATGGCTTGTCCTGTTGTACGTAAAGCGCCTAAAGGATCACTTTTTAATTTTGAAACATTTTCATAAAACATCTTTTAACCTCCTTGTTAAGACAAAATTATTATGGCATGCATCCGGGCTGTTGACAATTCATCACTTAACGCTGTTCTCTTTTAGCGCATAATCAACTGCCTGTGCTATAGAGATGTTCTGAGTGACCTTTCATCTTGAACCATAGGTAAAGAGCGATTAAGCCATGCCCGAAAGTCTAAAAGAAGCGCGCTTGTGTTCTTAGATAAATAATCATTTTTCTCAAATCCCTCAATATGTTTCAATACATCGTCAACATAAACAACGTTTTTACTGCTTAAAAGTGCTTTTAGCCCATTAAATTTCAAACTGACTTCACTACTCGGTAAATACGGCAAAAGCCTGCCTGAGCAAACAAAAGGACTAATAAAAATTCGTATCCATGGCGCATTAGGAATACTGTTATTAGAATCAAAACAAAAATCATTAAGCCTGTCCAACAATTCCTTTTTAATCGAATCTAACAGTCGCTCACGTGGCTTTAATGCGTCGTCTTGTCGATAAAGGGTGCTTTGACTCCCCCTTAGACTTAAAAACTTAAGCGCATTCTCCGCGACATGTGCGCCCATTTTCTCACTCAAATCTGGCAATGTGTTTATTTGTATGACTAATACGTCTTTAAGGTGGCTAATTAACGTTTGCGCGGCAACGGTTCGATTCCTTTTGTCCGAAAACATCAATGTTTCTAAGTCATGACACATAACATTGAAAAACGTAGGCGTGAGACCTTTTGCGCCACTTTTCAAATCCGCTTCAACACAGAGTGAATTGTCAACATGTAACATTTGTTCAGGCTCAATGTCATAAAACAAACGCACTTTCTCTAGAACGCATGCTTTTGATGTATAAAAGTAATTGCCTGCATTAGAAGATCCCATCATTAAATTATTCTGACAGACATGAATGGCAGGCATAAAGTCATCTTCTACCAACCAGCCTTCCCCTTTTTTATCTTTATTATTAAGAAATAACAAATTACTAAACCGTTCATTTCGTATCTGCCCATCAACATGCAATTGCGCGTAATAAAAAGTATCTTCATTTATGTCATATGCATTGCCGTTTTCTGTTCTTGCAATAAATAAGCGTGGCAAATAGCGATGGCACGCATCCACCGTATCATCAACTGTTTTTCCTTTTTTTGCCGTAATAAGCTTAACAATCAGTTGATAACCACGTATTTCGCACAGTGTTTTTGCATGCGCAATCATATCAAGCCACACACTTGCATCATTAAAGGTGTCCGATCCATTAAAATCAAAAACATCTTGTTTCGTCGTACTTTTGGAGTTAATTAGCGTCTCATCAATATCAAGACTTAGTATAAAAACATTATTAGGCATACAAACACTGATTTGATTTAATATAGTGCTACCGTATCAAATTAAACCCATGCATTCAATTTTATTTTATCTCTTTTGTCTTTTTCTGTGCCTTAACGCTAACTTAAGTTAAACTGTGTGCCATTTTAGATGACGCGAATAAATCGATGACCTCTGCCCCCACTCCCATGATGAAACAATATTTAGCCATTAAAGCCGACTACCCAGACATGCTGTTGTTTTATCGAATGGGTGACTTTTATGAAATGTTTTTTGATGACGCGCATAAAGGCTCACAATTACTGGAGCTCACCCTAACGCATCGTGGCAACGCCAATGGTAAGCCCATCCCCATGGCCGGCTTGCCTTATCATGCGGCTGATAATTACTTAGCAAAGCTGGTTAACATGGGTCAATCCATTGCCATTTGCGAGCAAATTGGCATTCCAGGCCTTAGCAAAGGCCCAGTTGAACGACAAGTTACTCGCATTGTTACACCAGGCACATTAACCGAAGAATCGCTGCTTGAATCACATCAAGAAAATTTATTACTCGCCATCCACTCTCATAAAGACCATTTTGGCCTAGCCTACGTTGAGATAAGCAGTGGCCGCCTAAGAATGGCTGAGTGCGATAACATCGAAGCGCTTAACTCAGAATTAGAACGATTATCTGCCAATGAGATTTTGGTCAACCAACAAGCGGACACCATTGACTATTTAAACTTACACCCAAGCGTGAAGCCTAGGCCTCCATGGGAATTTGACGCCATTGAAGCCAAGCGTATTATTTGCCATCAATTAGACGTTGCCTCATTAGACGCCTTTGGTGAAAGTACACACCCATTAGCCATTATTGCTTGCGGCGCGTTATTACACTATTTAAAATTGACGCAAAAACAAGCCTTACCTCATATTAAAACACTCACCATTGAACGCGCTACGGACAGCGTACAGCTTGACGCACAAACGCTTAAAAATTTAGAAATTTGCCAGGCATTAAACGGACAAAAACAACATTCATTAAGTCATTTAATGAATAAAACCGTTACCCCAATGGGCAGCCGTTTATTTAAACGCTGGTTAACGCGGCCTATTCGTTGCCATACTACGCTGAGCGAACGCCATCAATGCATTGACTTTTTTCTAGCGATGAACATTGATGATGCGCTACGCCCCACCTTAAAAAACGTTGGTGACATTGAGAGAATTTTAGCGCGCATCGCACTCAATAACGTTCGCCCCCGCTGCTTGGTACAATTAAAAAATGGCCTATTGGCGTTACCAGAACTTAAACGCTTATTTAGTAAGACTCTACCGCCTCGTTTAACCTACTTATTAAGTCACTTAGCTGATTTCCCGGAACTTTCCGAACTACTGTGTTCCGCCTTAGCAGAAAGTCCCCCTGTCACAGTGCGCGATGGCGGCATGAT
>CAWVYD010000078.1:0-8109 GCA_963934185.1 uncultured Legionellaceae bacterium
AATATTTTTAACTAGTTATCAATAAAGGCTTTAATAAGCTAGCGGGAACTGCTGGCTAGGTGTTGCACTTCACTTGTTAAAAGGCGGTCATCATTGTCTTTTATTTCAGCGGGCATTTCTGCATGTGGGAATAACGTTAATTGATGAGATAACGGTATGTTTTTATGAGAAAATTGTTCACTAACTGATGGCGTGATGACATCTTTAAAATAAAGCGGCGCAGATATGAGAAGTGCTGATACGAATTTTAATCCAATGATGGCTTGAGTAGTAAGACTAGTTAACGCTTCCATAACATCTCGAGCAAACGTTACAGAAAGAGACAAGAGTGCTAACGGTGTCAAAAGAATGGCTTTGACTAATTGGCGGCAAACAAACAACGCTTGTTTTATCGCTGTGCTGGGTACTTCTTCATTTTGTATAAATAAATTTTTATAGGTATTTATTACCGACAAAAACAAAGGAATTGTTGTTAATAAAGCAGCTGATTGGAGGCTTTTATTTTGTTCGATTCTTATTTCTTTATATAAATCAGCCACTGCTTCGTTTGTCATATCCGTCCGATAAGGCGTGTTTACTGGAATACCAAGGGTTTGGGCATTAATTTGGTATTCAGGTATGTAAAACCGTTGAAATGTTTGTTCGTTTTCGTCTGAAAATTCATCTGTTGTTGCATGGCCTTTCATACTTAAAAACAGTTGCTTTTGAGTGGTTGATAAAATAAATGTTTCATCCAAAAGATTGTCCAGTTGTTCATCAGTCCAAGCTTGTTGTCCAGGTGATAGTGGCGTTCTAACTGCCATATAAGTTCTTTGTTGGTAAGGCAGGGCGGCTTTTTCAAAGGCAGAAAACTTAAGTAACAACGTTTGATTCAATTTCATTAATAATGACAGAGAAAGATTAGGGGGGAAGGCTGCAATATTTGCTACAGCGAAAAGACTAAAGGCTAAGACACTAATCGTTATTGAAAGAACTGATGCGGCTTGGTCTATGTATTCAGGGTATTGGTGATGTTTATACAATATTGGAAATTGAGTTTCTAGTTCTGGATTAACCGACTCGAAATAACTGTCTGCGTTTAGATGTTTTGCTTGCATCAGTAACGCTAGAAAATTATTTGGCGAAGCAAGGTAACCACTGACTTTTTCGCTCATTGTTCTCGTATCGTTTAACGCTTCTTGTGCTTCAAGTAACTCATTTTTAACATTGATTAAAATCTCTTGGAGTTTACCAACGTTATTAAATGCTTTTACGCATGGTTTTTCACGGTTAGCTGTTTTATCAGGATGAATGCTAAGAGAAATGTTTTGATATAAACGATTTGCTTGAGCAGGCTCTTGTTCCATTAATGACTCTTTAATGATTTGCTTTGCTTTTACTTCGCGTTCTTCTTGAGATGAAAGTTGGCAAAGTTCACTATTGAGCTGATTGATAACTTCGTTGGCTAAATCTTTTATCGGTGAGTTGGACATTTTGTTTCCCAATGATGGAGCGTTGACAAGGCACTGGCTAGCATTATTTCTAAATTCAGGCCGTGAATTTTAAAAGAATGCTAACTTAAAAATATTAAGGAAATATTAAGTGACTTTATTTGCTATCGTTGAAAGCTGTTTGTTGCTGATTGATAAACATCACTTGCTTTGTCTGCGATGTCAGCTTCGCTCATACCGGTAGCCGATATAACCGTATCTTTTAGGCTAATGGCGAGATTCATGATGGTTTGACTACATAAGCTAACGAGGCCTTTAGCAATTTGTAGTGTGCTGCCTTGGTCTTGCCCGTATAACAAGTAATTTAGTGATAATTGAAGTTTGGTGGTTGATTCATTATCAATAGCGCTTTCATTCGATGCATTTCTGCCCATTGTAATGGCTGAATCAAGGTTGCTGCGTGTGTATGCCCAAATATCGTTGTCGCTTAACATTGGATTAAACGTTGCATGCATTGCTTTGATGTCGCTGTGTAAATTCTTTTGTATTATCTCAGCATAGGCTTCATCGCTTATATCTCTAGTTTTCTCAGGTAATGTGTCGCCGTTTACTGTTAGTGTACTTTGGGTATCATTCATTGCCCAAATGTAAACAATTGTCATGTCTGCTTGTGCTTTTTTATAATCATTTTGTATGATTTCACGCGTTTTAAGTTGATAACCAAAATATGAAAAGGCAGCCGCACTGACTAATGCGCTTATGCCAAAGGTGAGGGGTGATAATGCAATGGCTGCTAATCCTAATGTGAAAGAGATCCCAAGTTTAAAGTCCATGGTTTGCAGTTGTTTTAATTTTAGTTCGTAAGCCCTACGTGTATCATTTAAAAGATTTAAATTCGAAGGGTTTGAGGTTTTAAAATGGCCGACCGACAACTCTGAGAAATCAATGTTGCCACCTTTGTCGCCAGCATTATAAAGAGTAGTGGCATTGGCTTTTGTTTGAATAAAGTTAGCGAGATCTGTAAGCATTTTTGTGTGGGAATTGCTTTCTTGCGATGTGGTGGGAGTAAAAAATGAAAAGGGCATTATAAAAAATCCTCAATACTAGATTAGTAATTATCAACCATTCCATGTCATCAGCAAGTCCATAATGCGCAATATTAAATCACCCCATATTTTTTAGCAAGCTTTTTTGTGATTAATCAAGAATTAAGTACAATAGAGCTCATCAATTCAAACACCTAGGGTTTAGATAATGTCTTTGATTCACGTATATGATCTTTCAGTGCTCACTATGTCTGACTTACCTCAGGTTGGTGGCAAAAATGCGTCGCTTGGTGAAATGATTCATCATTTAAGTGAGGTTGGTGTTTCAGTCCCTGGTGGCTTTGCTACCAGTGCCGATAGCTATAAATGCTTTTTAGAACAAGCTGGCTTACATAAAAATATTTACCAACGTTTGGATAAGCTAGACGTTGATGACGTCACTTCGCTTGCTATTGCAGGTAAAGAAATAAGGCAAGCCATCATAGATACGCCGTTATTATTCGATATGGAGCAAGCCATTCGGGATGCTTATAAAAGCATGGGAAGTGATGCGTGTGTGGCAGTGCGTTCTTCAGCGACGGCAGAAGATTTACCCGATGCGTCTTTTGCAGGTCAACAAGAGTCCTTTTTAAATGTAAAAGGCATTGATAATGTTTTACATGCAATCAAATTGGTTTTTGCGTCACTTTTTAATGATCGGGCTATTTCTTACCGAGTTCATCAAGGGTTTCGCCACGACGATGTTTTATTATCTGCTGGCATTCAACGCATGGTTCGCTCAGACAAAGGCGCAAGTGGTGTCATGTTTAGCATGGACACGGAATCTGGTTTCGATAAAGTAGTGTTTATTACGTCTTCTTATGGTTTAGGGGAAATGGTTGTTCAGGGCGCGGTTAACCCGGATGAATTTTATGTTTATAAGCCAGCACTTGAAAAAAACTACGACAGCATTGTTCGTCGAAACCTAGGCTCTAAAAGGCAAAAAATGATCTTTAGTGATGAGATGTCGGTTGGTAAAACGGTTAGCATTGTTGATGTATCAGACAGTGAACAACGTCGTTATTCTTTAACGGATGAGGACATAACGACCTTAGCACGTTACGCGGTAATCATTGAAAAACATTATGGCTGTTCAATGGATATTGAATGGGGTAAAGACGGTACTGATGGCAATATCTATATTTTACAAGCGAGGCCAGAAACGGTTCAAAGCCGCGTTGATGGACGAGTAGTTGAGCAATATCAGCTTATAAATGAGGTTAAGGTCTCAGATGTTTTAGTCGAAGGGCGAAGTGTTGGGCAACGTATTGGTCAAGGGCGCGCTCGTGTCATTAAAGACATTTCTCAAATGAATGAAGTGCAACCTGGTGATGTGCTGGTTACTGATATGACGGATCCAGATTGGGAGCCGGTAATGAAACGTGCCTCAGCCATTGTCACTAACCGAGGCGGACGAACCTGTCATGCGGCAATCATTGCACGTGAGCTTGGCATTCCAGCGGTTGTTGGTTGTGGTGATGCCACGCGCGTTATTCACGAAGGTCAAGAAATAACAGTTTCATGTGCGCAGGGTGACACAGGCTATATTTATCAAGGAAACATTCCGTTTGAAATAAAAAGGCTTGATGTTGACAATATGCCTATTCTCCCGGTAAAAGTGATGCTTAATGTGGGTAATCCAGAGCGTGCTTTTGCGTTTCAATCGGTACCTAACAGCGGCGTAGGTTTAGCGCGGTTAGAATTTTTAATTTCAAATACTATTGGCATTCACCCTAAAGCGTTACTTAATTATGATGAGTTAAAATCATCCGATTTAAAAGATGTGATTGATTCGCGTATTGGCGCTTATGCGTCGCCTGTTGAGTATTACGTTGAACGTTTAAAAGAAGGCATTGCGACCATTGCTTGTGCCTTTTATCCTAAACCGGTGATTGTGCGTTTGTCTGATTTTAAATCAAATGAATACTCGAATTTGTATGGTGGTGAGTTATACGAACCTAAAGAAGAAAACCCTATGCTTGGTTATCGAGGTGCGTCTCGTTATGTATCGGACAATTTTAAAGAATGTTTTGCACTTGAATGCGAAGCAGTCAAACGAGTACGCATTTCAATGGGGTTTGATAATGTTCAAATTATGATACCCTTTGTTCGCAGTGTTTCTGAAGCCGCTCAGGTAATAGAAATTCTTGCTGATAATGGCTTAGTGCGTGGTAAGGATGGACTTAAGTTAATTATGATGTGTGAATTGCCAACCAATGCTCTTTTGGCGAAACAATACTTACGATACTTTGATGGTTTTTCCATCGGTTCAAACGACTTAACCCAATTAACGTTAGGAATAGATAGAGATTCATCATTGATTGCTGATGCGTTTAATGAACGCGATGAAGCGGTTAAAATATTGTTAAGCATGGCGATTAAAGCCTGTAAGGAAGAAGGTAAGTACGTTGGAATATGCGGGCAAGGTCCCTCTGATCATCAAGATTTTGCACGTTGGTTAATGGAAGAAGGCATTGATAGCATGTCATTAAATCCAGATTCCGTACTTGAAACATGTTTGTTTTTAGCAGAAAAAAGTTAAAGGCATCTTTTAAAATGAATCGGGATTAATTCTAGGAGACGGTGTTTTGGATCAATGTTTTCATCATTTAAATCAATGGTTTAAAACGAATCAGGGCGAGCGACTATCTCATTACATAGGCGTAACACTGGCTTTGGTATTAAAGGACTTAAGCGGTAAAACATTGCTTCAATTAGGCATTGAGGAGCACAATGCCTGGTTGAGTAGTAGTCCTATTAACAAAAAGGTGATTTGCTTGCCTTTTCAAGGAAAACAGAAACCCTCTGTCATTGCGTCCATGTATCAATTGCCCTTTGATTCTGGCTCTATGGACGTTATTTTTTGTCCGTTTTTTTTTAATGCATTGCTCCACAAACATTCATTATTTAGTGAAATTGATCGCGTTTTGACGCCTCATGGTCATGTCATTATTTGTGGGCTTAATCCTTTTAGCTGGTGGGGATTACCAAGTGTGTCTCATCAGCCACTTCAAGGGTTAGGCCCGGTAAGAGCGCATGTGCTTAGAAAATCGTTATATAATTTGGGTTACTCAGTTGATGATGTGCACCGCTTTGTTTATTGGCCCCCCTTTATTAAACATATTTTTTTTGAGAGACTTTTTGAAAAAATGGGGCAAATGATTTTGCCATCGCCAGCAGGATTTTATTTATTAAGCGCTCAAAAAAACACGTTTCAACCATTAAGAAACGTGACGCCGATGTTTTATGAACGAGGAATTTCATCATGGTAAGCATTGCATTACTGACCACCGGCGACGAAGTGGTCGAGGGTGATATTTTAAACACAAACGCTCAGGGAATTGCTCGAATTCTAACGGATGCCGGGTTTTCAATGGGGGTGCAGGTGTCATGTCGTGATGATGAGTTAACCATTCAAACATCCATGTCCTATCTGTTAGCTTCTCATGAGGTGTTAATAATTACAGGTGGGCTTGGACCTACTGCGGATGATCGAACACGTTATGCAGTGGGTTCCTTTCTAAAAAAAACATTAATATTTCATGAACCTACTTGGCAATGGCTGGTGCAGCGTTATGAACGTATAAAGACAACATTACCCGAGACGAATCGACAACAAGCTTTTTTTCCTGAAGGCGCAACGATTATCACCAATGAACGTGGCAGCGCTGATGGTTCATTGATGGAAAGCCATAAAGGCCTCATTATTATGTTGCCTGGACCGCCAAGTGAATGTTTACCGATGATGAATGGCTTTGTTGTAAAGGCATTAAAAAAACATATCGATTGTCCGACCATTGCCTTATTGAAGTGGCGTGTGTTTGGCATATCTGAGAGTTTATTAGCTCAAAATTTGGCTGATGACTTTAGTCATTTTTCGAAAGAAATTGGTTATCGCTGGCATTATCCTTACATCGATGTCAAATACCGACCGTCTGATCAAGCGAGTGGTAAAGACATTAAAAAAGCGCTAGATGATTTTTTAGCGCCATACATTATTTGTGCAAATGACACGACGGCAAGTGAGTCACTTAAAAAGAGACTTCAATGTCTATCGGATAAGTTCTTCATTGACGATCAAGTGACAGGCGGTGTTTTACAAGGGGCATTGCTGGATCCTAAGACATCAAAATCACTTTCTTTTGGCTCAATGCCAATGAAAAACTTTGATGGGATCACGGTGTGTATTCGAGGTTTAACACCGTATTGGCAGCAAGAAAAAATACTGAATCACATGAGTATTGAGCTTGAAGTGACAAAGAACAAACAAGTGATTTGCCAATCATTAGTCTTGGAAAAAGAGCCATTAAATGTGATTGCTTACGTAACGGAATTAATTTCAGCACAGTTAAAGCAACACAAATACTTCTTACCGTTATAACGCTGGATATCGCTCTTTTCTTTATTGGAGAGTGAACTTATTAAAACAAAATCGCGCTTTAATTGCGCGGCTATTAAGAATACTATTAGGATAAATTTTTGTGACAGACGTTCAACAACAGATTGAAAAAATTAGCCAACAATTACGCGTATATGATCATTCGTATTATGTTTTAGATGATCCTAGCGTTTCAGATAGCGAATACGATCGTTTATTTCAAAGACTCATTAAGCTAGAGAAGGATTCACCGGAATATATCGTTGACGATTCACCAACGCAACGTGTTGGCGCTAAATTGCAAGGTGGTTTTCAAACCATTGACCATTTAAAACCAATGTTATCATTAAATAATGTGTTTGATGAAGCGTCCTTTAATCAGTTTTGTGATCGCATTAATGCAGATGAATTTGAAGCGTTGGTGTGCGAACCTAAATTTGATGGCTTAGCCATCAGTTTAATTTATCGCTTTGGTAAATTTGATGTTGCAGCAACACGAGGTGATGGTCAATCTGGCGAAAACATAAGCTCAAACATTCGAACCATTGCGTCTATTCCTCTTAATTTAATCGGCTCAGAAAATGTGCCGTTAATTGAGATCCGTGGTGAAGTGTACATGCCAAAAGCGGGTTTTAATGCATTAAATGATCGTTTATTGAAAGATAAACTAAAGCCTTTTGCAAACCCAAGAAATGCAGCCGCAGGCAGTCTAAGACAACTTGACCCTAATATTACAAATCAAAGGCCTTTAGCTATTTATTGCTATAGCGTTGGTGTCAGTGAGGGGTTTGATTTGGCACCAACTCATTATGAACAACTGTTACAAATTAAAACGCTAGGCTTACCGGTTTCTGATTTAGTTCAAGTCGTAAAGGGTGCTAAAGAGGTGCAAGCCTATTACGAAAAAATCATTGCTAAACGGGATGGATTAGCCTTTGATATTGACGGTGTAGTTATTAAAATTAATAACATTAAAAAACAACACGAACTGGGTTTTGTAGCAAGAGCGCCGCGTTGGGCCATTGCTTATAAATTACCGGCGCAAGAAGAAATGAGCCAAGTACTGGCGGTTGACTTTCAAGTGGGGCGCACGGGCGCTATTACGCCTGTTGCTCGATTAAAACCAACGTTTGTTGGCGGTGTAACGGTCAGTAATGCCACGTTGCATAATATGGATGAAATTACACGCAAGGGCATTCAGATAGGTGATGTGGTT
>CAWVYD010000079.1:0-7892 GCA_963934185.1 uncultured Legionellaceae bacterium
TGCTTGGTAACGATAGGTTTTCATGGGTGGGCTTTACATGGGGTGGAAGCGCAGTATTTAAGCTTACCGAGTAAACACATTTAAAACAATATTAAATTTGTGGTACTCTCACTTTTAGTTTGCATTCTTTGTGGCGGTATTTTTTTCATATGTTTACGGAATACTCAATTAATGGCCATTGGTTTATTCTTTTTTTAACACTGATTGTGCTCATTCACCTCGGTCTTGAAATGTGGCGCCATCAGCAACGGCTTAAAGGCATTAAATACCGCATTCATGTTAATGGTACGCGCGGTAAATCAAGCGTCGCTCGATTAATTGCAGCAGGTTTGCGAAGTGGCAACCTTAAAACCGTTTGCAAAACAACCGGTACCATGGCGAGATACATTGATTCAAAAGGCGTAGAGACGCCATTAATACGCATCGGTCGCACGAATATCATTGAGCAAGTGACAGTCATAAAAAAAGCAGCGAAAGAAAAACCTGTTGCATTAGTGATTGAATGCATGGCTGTGCAGCCATTATTGCAATCATTATGTGAGCTTAAATTGGTTCGTTCAACGCATGGTGTGCTTTGCAATGCCAGAGCCGATCATTTGGATGTAATGGGCCCTACTGAGAAAGACGTTGCATTGGCACTTGCCGGTACCATGCCAGTAAATGGCATATTTATTACTCCAGAAAAAAAATATTTGTCTATTTTTAAATACGCGGCAAAGGATCGAGGCAGTCGTATCATTACAGTCGATGAACCAGACATCAATCAGTTAACAGATGATGAGATGGGTAAGTTTAGCTACCTTGAATACAAAGAAAATGTAGCACTTGCACTAATGGTCTGCGTTCAATGTGGTATTAAAAGAGATAAGGCACTTGAAGGTATGTGGGAAGCGACGCCGGATCCCGGTGCATTGATAGTTAAAACCATTGTTTATAAAGGTAAGCAGATAACGTTTGCCAATGGTTTTGCTGCTAACGATCCAGAGTCAACCGAACAGTTATGGCAGAAAGTGACGTCTAAATTTTCTGACATTGACACCGTCGTTGCGTTGGTTAATTGCCGAGAAGACAGGGCTGACCGTTCAAAACAAATGGCAGAATCAATGATTAACTGGCAAAAAAACAGTCATGTGTTGGTTATTGGTAGCGGCACAGAGTGTTTTATTAAATCATTAAAAAAAACGTATGCCATTGAGGTAACTAAAGGTGAATTTTGGTCGGTTGAACTCGTATTAGATCACTTAATAACGCTTAGTAATGACGATCGCATTTTAGCCATTGGTGTGTGTAATATTGCTGCCATTGGTTTTGAGTTACTTAACTATTTTTGTTCACAGGGGAGCGTTGCGCATGATTGAACCGTTAGCATTATCCATTGGCATAGGCTTGGTTTTTGGGTTGTTTTTTGTGGAAGCCTTTGGCTTATTTGCGGGTGGTATGGTTGTGCCAGGCTACATAGCGTTAGAAATTGTGCATCCACAAACAGTCATTTTAACCTTAGTGACGGCTCTTTTAATTAATTTAGTCATTCGTTTTCTCTCAAGTTTTTTATTGATTTATGGACGTCGTCGCGTGTCGTTAACGGTATTAATTGCCTTTTTAATGGGGCAATTAATGAGAGCTATCTTTTCAAGTATGTTTGCTCTCGACTATTTAAGTGGACAATGGGATGTTGTGGGTTACATCATTCCAGGATTAATTGCTTTATCAATGGATCGACAAGGTTTGGTTGAAACGGTAGCAACGCTTATAACAGTATCGGTTGCGGTACGTTTGGTATTAATTATTCTAATAGGGCCGGTATTACTGCAATGAAAAAAATGTATTGGAAAGCGTACAACTTCAGACCGATTATAATGACTTTTATGGCATTAACGTCATTATATTGTTTATTTTTGGTTGAAACACACAAGCATTTAGTGCCTCAAGAACAATATGCACTAAAGCTTCAAGCGGCCGAATTGTCACAGCGGGCGATGATTGCGGTTAAAAATGAGCGTTTGAGACGCCACATAAAAATTAATACACATTTTGATACCGCAGAAAGTGGTTTAATTGGCGTGAATCAGTCCAGCATAACGAGCGATCATGGCGTGCTACGTTCAAAGAAAATTTCAGTAGATCCAAATTTAGCAGCTTTAATTGTGCAATGGCTGTCTGATCTTAAGCTTCAAAAAGATGATGTGGTTGCCGTGGGTATGACGGGCTCTTTTCCTGGTCTTGATATTAGCACGCTTGCCGCCATGCAGGTTATGGGTTTAAAACCGTTATTAATTACGAGCGCTACGTCGTCAAATTGGGGCGCAAACATTCCTACATTTGCTTGGCTTGATATGCTACATATTTTAAATAAAAAGGACATTTTAAGTGCTAAACCCTTAGCAGCTTCCATTGGTGCGAATAGGGACATTGGTTTGAATTTGGAAGCTAAAGGGTTAGAAATTATTCTGTCGAGCATAAAAAAATACAATTTAACGTTGATTAAAGAGTCCATGGTGAGTGACTCAATTGATAGGCGTTTGCAACTTTATAGCGAAGCCTCTGGTGATGATGATATTAAAGCCTACATTAATATTGGTGGTGGCTGGGCATCCATTGGTAAGCATTTGGCAAAGCCTAATTTGTCGAAAGCTCAAAAAGATAAAATCAAAAGTACTTCGTTAAAAACGGGACCAAACATTGATTTGCCTGTTACTTTAGCAAGCACCAATTCAGTAGCAACGCGCTTTTTAAAACTGGGCATTCCAGTCATTAATGTTAAAGAGATAAATAAAATTGCCGCTGATTATAATTTATCACCTTGGACTAAAAACATGAGTATTGGTGTGGGTCCTTTATTTTTTCATGCCAAATATAACATCTGGTTGGCCTTTTTTGGTTTGTTGGTTATCGTTGCTGTGTGTTACTGGGAAATGTGGATACAGCGCCGTAAAAAAACGGTTGAGGCAAGCACACAGTTGATTTAAGGCAGCGAATTAAGACTTATACTGCGCGCGGTCATATTACTTACAGACTAAAGGGCTGTAATTGTTTGCTGATGTTGGCATATAAGTTTGGTAGCCACGCGGGGGAAGTGCTAGGCAGTGCGCTGGCTTTGTGCCGACGGAGATCGTTAGGCGCAATGATTATTTTGGTGTTGTCTTTACCGACTTGTTGTACCAAAACAAATAATTCATTAATGGCATTATCGCCAACCGCCAAACAGCCCACTGATTTTTCTTTGCCATGAATAAAAATATTATCGCCTAAATTTGAGCGGCCATCACGTTGTGCGTGGGTTTTATCAAATTGATTAGGGTAGTTGAGCATCAGCGATAAATGTTGTGAAGAAAAGGGGTTAAAGTGTGTTATTTTATAAACGCCTTCAGGAATTTGACCATCATTACGTTTTAATTTAGGGCCTAGGCTACCGCTAAATGCGGTTAAAGGGTAATTTCGAATGTGTTGCCAACTGTGCGCGTCTTCGCTGGCCCATAGTTCCATCATTTTTTCTTTTTTAAAAGTTAACAAAGCAATTTTTTGTGGCGGGTAATGCAGTTTGGCTTCTAAAAAATAAGGGCTTAAGCTGCCTTCTACTTGATGGGCATATTTTTTTTGAACGTCTGCCGTTGCCTTTTGCCATTCTATATCCGAGATAACGACTTGCTTTTGTGTCGCACAAGCCGTTAAAAATAAAGCACTTATAACGCATGTTTTTCGCATAGTGTTCTTCATAAAGCTTAATTGACTGTAATGAGATTGATATGATATCAAATCATTCAACCTTTGTCATGCGGTACTAGAATGAGAGGCACTGTCACGACTCAGTTCTTCTGAATCAGGCAAAGCAACTAAAAATTTGGAAACAGGTTCATAACGTAATTTAAATTTCTGTAAGATAGGGCCTAAGTTATCCTCTTCTTCTGTAAAAAGGGTGAGTCCCATTTTTAGGTAAGACTTAGCCGTTGCACTAATATCATTTTCAGAAGATTGTTTTACTTCATTTTGAGTGTTTCTTTCTTCAAGCGCTAACTGAGTAAGGAAACTGGTTATCGCTCGTTTTCCTAACCTAATGAATACAGGGCTAGGGTTGGTTTGAATATCGCTCCATAACTCAATCGTCTCAGTTAATGCTTCCCACTTTTCTTCATGTTTAGGGGAGTAACTTGGAGCCCCTTTAGATACTTTAAGCTGAATTTTATTAAAACGATACTCTAAAGCAATGTGAATTAACTGTTTTAAAAAAGGACTGGCACTGTAAGATTTGCTTGTATAATTCTCTGCAGGCTGATCTCCATGAGAGTGAAAAACAGGCAGTCTGCCATCTTCTTTCGCTAGATAAGTATCATTTCTCATTTCATCAAACATCATTAGTGTTTTATTACAAAAATCATTGGCAAGATCTGTGGATATTGTTTCACCGGACTCTTTTTGTTTATTAAATTTTTCTCCTTCAGAATTAACTCTGGTTTCATCTAAACGGTTGATTAGCGTTTTTCTGTATTCGTTCCAATCAACCGGTGCTTCACTAATTTGAATTTGATTGATTTGCTCTAATAACTGAGTCATAAATGGAATTTGGGTATTTATATTAAACTCATTTTGACGTATTTCCCTGGTGGACTTTGCCTTTGTATATCGAGTTAAATATCCTTCATCTTTATTTTCAAGTTGGCATTTTAATTTTAATTGGGCGCCTGCTTTAGAGAGTGCGAGTAGAAAATGGTGCTGGAATAGGCTGATAGACATAATAACTTCCTTTTTTTAAATCCATAAAATCCGTGTACTATTTATGTACGAAAAACAACTATACCTGCGAGATGAGATTATGGGAAGCTGTTTGACCTAGTTTTTTAGAATAAAGTGATAATTTTTTAAAGCGATGTGTATACCGGTGCTTTTTTAACATACGTAGTTTTAGGGGCCGAGATTTTTTTGTGATAAATTCAACACGATTGAGGTATAGCCAGCTTTAATGCGAGTGAGGGCTAAACTTATCACTGGAAAATATCAAACGATATAACTCGCATCTTGAATAAGTGCCGGTATATAATCCTTTAATGCAGTAATAAGAATAATATTTAGGATGTTTAGTTGTATGATAAAAAAAATAGTATATGCCACGCTTTGTTTGTTATTGATAAGTGCGTGTTCAAAAAATACGGGTGATGATGACGCGTTAGCAGTTTATCAAGGTATGTCTGAACAGACGTTATATGCAAAGTCACTTGAGGCCGTTAAAGATAAAGATTATTCGTCAGCCATTAAACGTTTGGAAGCGCTCGATACTCTGTTTCCGTTTAGTTCACATGCACAGCAATCTCAGTTGTATTTAATTTATTCCTACTTTGAAAATGAAGAATATGGTTTATCGGCAGCGGCATCGGAACGTTACATTCATTTGTATCCGCGGGATAAAAACGTAGATTACGCCTATTACATGAAAGGTGTGGCAAATTTTGAGCAGAAACGAGGCTCTTTTGCACGGGTGTTTAAACTTGATGCGTCTTGGCGCGACCCAGGTACACAATTAATATCGTACAATGACTTTGCTATTGTAACCAAAAAATTTCATACGAGTCGTTATTATTCAGATTCTCTAAAACGCATGATTTATTTGCGTAATCAATTTGCTCAAAAAGAATTGCACATTGCGAAGTTTCACATGAAGCGTAAGCGATATGTCGCCGCATTAGAACGAACTCGTTACGTATTAAAACATTACAGCCAAGCGCCTCAAGCAAAACAGGCATTAGTCTTGTCAGAAAAAATCAACCAATTACTGCATTTAACGCAAGCAGCTAAAGATGATAACGCTGTTCGACACGATACTTATGACTCTAAAAGTTAACGTTATACTGCGCGCGGTCATAAATTACGATTTTGGTCGTGTCCTTTTACGTACCATAATCCTTTTAAAACTTGTACGTAGAATCACTATGCCCTGCAATTTAAAAGGCTTATGGTACCAAACAGAACCAAGTTCAAAAACCGCCATTTATGACCGCGCACAGTATAAGCGATGTTTATCGTGCTGTATTAGCATTGCATGGTTTCTGTTTAATGGGCCGTGTTTCGCTGGCAATGATCAGTCAACGAAAACATTAATGCAAGAAAAAACAGTGTTAACTCAAGCTTGGCAATTAAGCGAAAATTATGCGCAAGGCTTAACGGTTGCAGCTGATCCTTTCAAGGCGTTGGCGTGGCAGTACGTCTATGTGATGTTATTACCGCATGCCTACCCAGGTAGTTATTCGTTACTTTTGCCCTACAAGGCGAAGGTAGCTAAAGAGCGACATGATGAAGCATTTGAGTACAGCAAGTGGTTAATGCGAAACTATCAATTACCTAAACGCATGGATGAAAATCAACTCATTCGTGTGTTTGAAGCAAATAATAAAGACCTAGACTACGTTCAAACAGATCAAAAGGCTTACCCAACATTCGAACGCTTTTTAAAATCGGTGGCAAAACACGATGAATCGTTGGTTTTGCGTTATAAAAATCAATGGCAAACATTAAACGAAGAAGTGAAAAGTGCCCCTTTGGTTTACGGTCAATTGATAATTAATGGCGCAGCGCTTGAACAAAGTGTCGCTCGTAACCAACCGTTAATTATCGACGCTTATGGTTTTTTTATTGGAAAATTAATTAAGCCATTAATGCTAAATGCCAAAGGTTATCAGTCTTACCAAAGCCCATTACTCGATGCATCAGCGAAAGGTGCGTTAAGTTTGGGGCGCATTGCCTTAATGCCATTGCCTAGTCGATCATTAGGTTCATTGGTGGGCTCAGTCAGTCCGCTTAGTCTTATCAATCAAACGGGTTTGGCATTAATTGTTAAAGATCAATTTATCAATAAAGAAGAGCCGTGGTTTAGTCCAAGCATTGCCATTACAAAATTAGATAATGGACAGTTTTACGTTAAAGGGTTATCCGCAGGCACCTACGAATTAATTGCCAGTTATCAAGGCAATCAGCAACGCTTTACTGTTTCTATTGGCAGCGCTCAAGTAAAAACCATTAAACCCATTCGTTTTAACTAAGGAGTGTTATGCCATGGATGTGCCACTTGCTTTATTTGATACGTTAAAACTCATTGATGAGCCGGTTGTTTATGATTATTTAACGGACGTTTATTGCCTGGATGATATTTATCAAGGTAAACAGTTTTTAAAACTCTACATTGGTAGCCAAGGCACCTTTAATTCGTATCGACGTGAGATTGAGCGTTTGATTCATTGGGCAGCATTGGTAGAAAAGAAAAGCCTTGAAAAATTAAATAGACATGACATTGAAAATTTCATTACTTTTTGCATCAAACCTCATAAATCTTGGATAGGCACGACCAAACCACCGCGTTTTTTAAGCAAAGAAGGCGTACGAGTGTCCAACCCTAAATGGCGACCTTTTGTTGTCACCGTTTCCAAAGCCAAACACCAAGCAGGCGATTTGCCGGAGGTTAAATACTTTGAATTAGCCAGCAGTTCCATACGTGAAATTTTTGCCATTTTAGGCAGCTTCTTTTCTTTTTTAATTCAAGAAGAATACGTGTTAAGTAATCCGGTTGCGCTGGTAAAACAAAAAAGTAAATTTATCAGAAAATCACAAGGCGGCCCGAAAATTCGTCGTTTATCTGAATTACAGTGGCAATACGTTATTTCAAAAGCAGAAATATTAGCAGATAAAATACCGGAACCTCATCAACGAACCTTATTCATTATGTCCGCATTGTACAGCATGTACTTAAGAGTATCGGAGCTAGCGGCCAGTGAACGATGGGAGCCTAAAATGAATGACTTTCAACGTGATTCACAAGAACGATGGTGGTTTACGACGGTGGGTAAAGGTAATAAGGAGCGACAAATTGCAGTGAGCGACACGATGTTGCTTGCTTTAAAAAAATGGCGCAG
>CAWVYD010000080.1:0-7874 GCA_963934185.1 uncultured Legionellaceae bacterium
ATTTAGATGTTCACGATAGGCAAGAATAGGTGTTCACGTTCGCAAGAATACCCATTTCTATACCCAATGGCAATAAATACGTAGGTTAAAAAACAAAGACCATGTCACTTACTCCACAACATGCTCATAATTAAAGACGACAACAATATCATAGAAGCTTAATTTAATGAAAAGTTATGATGAGCTATACCCTATGAATATAAAGATATGATTTCCATTGGGTATAGTTGATTTGCCCCCCTTATAGTAGAATTTTAATCATTGAAAAACATACGGACATATGAATGAATAAAACAGTATTTGCCCTACTAAGTGGACCTGTTTTATTTTCATTTGTTTTATTAGTCGGTGAGTTTAAAGGCTTATCCTTAAATGGCCAAATGGTCTTGGCTTGCGTTCTATGGATGGCAGCATGGTGGTCAACAGAGGCTGTGCCTATTGCCATCACAGCATTGCTCCCATTAATTTTATTTCCTCTAATGGGGGTAATGACACTAAAAACAACAGGGGCAACTTATGGACACCCTATCATTTTTCTTTTTATTGGCGGATTTATGCTGGCCGCAGCAATCGAAAAATGGAATTTACATACGCGTGTAGCACTGTCTATTATTTTAAAATTTGGCAGTGAACCCAAGACCATCATTTTAGGCTTTATGATTGCAATAGCCTTTTTATCTATGTGGATTTCAAATACTGCCACAACAATCATGATGTTACCCATTGGCTTAGCGATTATTGAACAACTAAAAGATGAATCTAATACGCCGCCAATTTTTCCTTCGCCTTTATTATTAGGTATTGCTTATTCTGCATCCATAGGCGGGATAGCGACCTTAATTGGCACCCCTACAAATGTTATTTTTGCGGGCGTTATTATGGAACGTTTTGGCATTGAAATTTCATTTGCCAGGTGGATGCTGTTTGCTACGCCCGTTGCCATATTACTGTTATTTTTATGTTGGTATTATTTAGTTAACATAGCCTTTAGCGTTAACAAAGAAGAAAATAGCACTCAGTCTTTAGACGCAATTATCAGTTACAAACAAAAATTGGGAGCCATTACTTATGAAGAGAAAATCATAATGATGGTGTTTGGTTTGGTAAGCTTTTCTTGGATAACCAGAGCTTTTTTATTAAATCCTTTCATTCCAAATCTTTCAGATCCAATCATTGCTTTGATAGGCGCTTTTTCTTTGTTTATTATTCCGACCAAAAACACCATAAAGTCGGATAAAAAAAATCACTTTAAAGATACCTTTTTAGATTGAGATACGGCGGTTAAAATTCCATGGGGTGTGATTTTATTATTTGGCGGTGGACTTTCTTTAGCGAAAGCGTTTAACGTATCCGGACTTTCAATATGGATAGGATTAAAAGTGACATCACTTGGTTTATTACCTTTGTTTATTTTGCTTTTGCTCTTAATTGTCTTGGTTAATTTCCTTACCGAAATAACGTCAAACATTGCAACCGTTTCAATGATACTACCCATCTTGGCATCGCTTGGCTCATCTCTAGGCATCAATCCGCTTATATTAATGATCGGTGCAACCTGCGCTGCCTCTTGCGCCTTCATGTTGCCTGTGGCAACAGCGCCAAACGCAATTGTATTTGGCACGGGACATTTACACATTAAAGATATGTTAAAAGCAGGAATAGGACTAAATATCATGTCTATTTTAATTTTTTCAGTTTATGTGTATTTTGTTACCCCATTGATATTTAATACGGTTTAAGACTCTATCAACAATGACTACAATAAAAAATGTGAAAGTAATTTGTGTTTTAAATTAAATAATCTCATGCATTAAGCCCTTGAAAACCTTGGCTAAACTATATTCACACACCTATGGTATGCCAGTGGTACTTAGCCGTAAAAAGTTTGAAACAAGAGAGGCAACCTTCTTCCCCTCCCTATCAACTTGCTCTTTCTGATGGGAAACCGTGCCAAATACTTGCCCCTAATCACATTTAAATCCATAATGCTCTATTTTTAGAGCCAAGGCATCCAAAATGGATCCAACAACCTCCCCAAATAATTCCCAAGTACTCAACGCCAATACGCCTGAGCAGGAAGTGGAAGAGAACCAAGCCCAGCAAGATGATTTTGAACAATCATTGCAACCAGCTAACTATATTTATCATACCCCAGAGAACCAACAAGCAACGGCAAATAATCACGCGCTATCTGCGTCCCCAGTGAATCAAGCCCTGAACGAGTTTTTTATTCTTCATGTCGGCGGAGGACTTTTTGGCCATCAACAGGCTCAAAATATTCCTCTAGCTCCTCTAGCTCCTCTAGCTAATAATTTTGAAGAAGAAGCGCAAATATTCCAAACCATACATCCAAATAACTTTGTATTCCAGACCCCTGTGCAGCCTCAAGAATCCCCTCATTTTTTAAAAACCAAATTCCTTGGTTTTTAAAAAATGAGGGGCGCGTAGAACAAAATAATAAGGACCATCCAAGGAAAATCTGATTATTTAAGTTGATAACTTGCTACTTATAATTATAAAAAACGCTAACTTCTCCGAAAACCAATAGAAAATGCTCTTAAAATGAGGGGATCTCTGAGCTGTGCAGCAGGGCCAAGCAACCAACCCATATATTTTTTGGCCGCTGCCAGTAGCACCGCAACAAGAACAAGTTCAAGTTCAAGTTCAAGTTCACCCTGATGATTATGGTTACGAGACACCTTAATGAAGCTTTTCGCTAGCGCCTCATTAACATTCAATTAATGAGGCACTGCTGCGCTATATATGAATTGCACTTAATCCTGTGGCTTTAGGTGCCGAGCCAAATGATAGCTTTTAAATTCATTTCATCACTCTAAAAGGTCTTCTAAGCATTAATAAAAAGTTAATTACCACATTATATCCCGCTAACTCTGTGAATATAAAAGTTATGATTCAGAACAACATACAAAAGCTAAAAAAATTCTATTAAAAGTATCCTTTGCCATTTATACTCCCAGTCGATTTTAGGCACTACAGCCTAGTTGTATTTCACTAAGGATAATAAGGGGATTGTTATGGGAATAAGAGGAAATATGTGGGTAATAGATTCACATGGAGAGCATGTAGAAGGTAGCTGCGAAATTCTTCATAGAGAAAAAAGCACCGAAGTTCTTTCAATGACTCATAAAATCAGTATTCCAGCTGATTTAAAAACAGGACGGATCACAGGCAATAGAATTCACTCGCCTCTAAGTGTTGTAAAACACATGGACAAAACAACCCCTTTCTTTAATAAAGCATGCTGTACCGGCGAATGTTTACCTGAAATTCGAATCGATCTTTATCATGTCAATATATACGGTAAAGAAGAATGCTACCTAAGCTACACCCTAAAAAATTCCAGAGTAATAGCCATTAGCCCTTTGGTTAGCGCTACAGAAAATAACGATGCCGAAGATAAAGAAAAAATAGCATTAATGTACGAATCAATCACATGGACTCACCATGAAGGCAATTACGAATACACCGATACATGGCTTGTTAGGGGTTAAAAATGACCAAGGAATGGTATGAAGAAGATAGCGACGATCATGTTTGGTGGAAAGCTACTCAGAAAAATGCCCACGCCATTTGCCCTAGCTGGTTTGAAGAGCAAATAGGATTCTCTCATACGATAAAAGATGAGGTGAAATTCATGTCTGGATTGGTTGCTACAAGTGGCGGAGCTAAAATGGCCTCCTCGATAGCCTATGGAGCAGGAAAAAGCATTGAAAAAGCTGCGTGGTTAGGGCTAGCAACTCATATATGGTGTTCTGAAGCTTATATTGTTGGAGGACTAGATGCTATGTATCAAATGCATCATGATGGCTCTCACATTGGGCTTGCGTTATGGGATTCAGTGTCAGACTGGTATGTAACAAAAGAAAAAGGTGTCGATAATTTTTTTCATAAATTAGAGCATTGGTGGGAGCATTAACACATGAGTACAAATATTAATCATAAAAGGATAAACTCTCTTTTATCCTTTCTAGGTCTTATTGGATTTTGGTTTTTTTTGTCTCGAGGTACGAACAGTGCCCTATCTAATTACCAAAGTTTTTTTATGGGAATACTCGCTACCATTTCTTTCTATTTTTTTTCTCAAAATTACATTATAAAATGTAAGGAATGCTGTGAATTTATTAACCGCTTTATACCAGAAGATTTTTTGAGTAAAAAACGAAACGTTAAAGATGTTTTAGCCATTGCATCGTCGTTTTTCCTTATGACCACGATAATAACATGCTCTGAGTTAGGCTTAACAAAGCCTGGCCTAGACATTTTAAATGGAAAAGCTGCTTCGTTAATTTTTACATTTGGATGGTTTGCCTTCATTTTATGCTTTTCATTACGAACATGGATTGTTAGGCAATACCTTCGTGCTACAAATATAATAGTATTTGTTTTTTCAATACTCTTATCAATCTTCATTTCATCCACACCTCTTACTAACTTTGCATGGAAACCAAAAGCTAATATGTATTCTTTGCCTCTGGGAGCACTAGCATTAGCTGGAATTATTATGTGTATGATTGCTTATCTAATTGCTGCCCCGATAGAAAGAAGAAAAGAATAAGGGATAAATGAGTGATGGAGAAACTAAAATTATATAGCTTACTTTGCATTAGTCTAATATTAATAATTATTAGTAATTATATGCACCAATACTCTTCTTTATCTGATAGCGGTAATTTTGCTGCTGGGCAAGCCTTTATGTTAGGCATTGCCGGTGTTTGGAAATGGGCAAGACTTAGCGACTTAAGGATGATTAAGAAAGCATAACTTTAATACAATAACTGTTCATTCCATCATTCCTTCCGGTGAATGATGGAGTGATAATTTTTTAGTTAAAACTTATGAGTGGCGGTAAAGTTGATAAAAAAATATATTCTTATCCTAGGCATAGTCGTTTGTATCAGTCTTTTTTTCTTAGATGAAAAAAATCCTGGATTTCATTGTTTATAGGTATTAATTTTTCTCACTGCATTCAAGGATTGAAAAGAAATCCAAATAAACATATTCCAGATATTAGCCATGATTCTCATGAAAGAAGAACAAAACTAAAAACGTTAATTTCTACGTTAAAAATGGTACAACAAAAAAAGGTGAAACATTAACGACGGCAAAGTATTTTTTAGAAGAAAGGCCGAGAAATCAGAATTAATGAGAGGAGTTTACATACAAGTAAATGACGAGAATTAATTCCCTTGGACTTTGGATAAACCGGTATGAAAAAAGCAAAACAGATACTGTTAAACCCTGAGACAATAGAGCAATGAATGGTAAGGTAGGTGTTTTCTCCATGGCTCGCTCACTATTCGTTCGACTGCGCTTTACTTGCGAAAACACCTACCTCACCATTCATCAAATATTCTCTAAACATTAAAGAATCAAAGCCTTACCCTTTAAGTACAAACTCCTGTTTGCAGGCTTTTACGCCAAAGAAAGTAAAACAGCCATATTTGAGTAGAGGTTGGACATACGTTTCCTAAAAAATAGCGCAGTGTACATATGTACATGAGCATATTTTTTAGGGGACGTTCGTTTAAGGTATGCCAAAGATGGCTGTTTTATGGTTTCCAGCGTTTGTGCATCCAGAGCCACTGCTCCGGAAACCGCAATATCATCTTCTCAAGCTGTTCATTATAAATTTTAGTATTTTTAAGCACTGCCTCACGAGACTTCTCTGCATCAATCCATTCAAGCGGCGGATAAAATTCTAGTACGTGCGTACCGTCTTTTTCCCGGTACGATTGCGCTGGAATAACCGGCACTTCCATGTTTCTGGCTATGGTTGCTAGGCTTCGATAGGTACCTGCTGACTTACCAAAAAAGTCGACTTTAATGCCGTCTTTATAATGAAGGCATGCGTGTTGATCCATAACAAACACCACAGCATTGTTTTGCTCTAAGGCTTCGCATGCTTGCGATAAGGAATTCTTTTTGGGTATGACGTTTAGCCCGGCTTTGTAATAACGGCTAAATAGTATTTTCTCTATCCATTTGGTACCAATGAGTTTTCGAATGAAATAGAACCGGCCTTGCAGCAATTTAAAATTTAAAATACCAGCAATGGGCGCAAATTCCCAATTACCAAAGTGACCAGTTAAAATTAAAACGCCCTTTCCTTGCGTCAGTACTTTTTCAATGTGCTGACCGCCTATTACTTCGGCTTTGCTTTGTATTTTAGCCTCATTCCAAAATCGCATAAGAAAATTTTCTTTGAGCGAGGTGGCTAAGTGTCCGTAAAACGCTTGCGCTAATTTTGTTATTTCCGCAGCCGTTAACGCATCACCAAAAACAATGTTCATATTATTTAAAATAACGCGTTTTCGAAATGGCAAACAGTGATAGAAAAACTTTCCGGCAATACTGGGTTTCAAGGCGCGCACGTAATCGGCGTCAAAGTCTTTATTAGTAATCACACTTAATTACTCGCACGCTTTTAAAATGACAGCAGAATTTAAACCACCAAAGCCGCGGTTCATTACCATGGCTAAGGGCTGGTTTAAACTGCGTGACGCGTTAGACACATCAATATTACGGCAAGACGTCGCTAAGGAATCAAACGTTGTGATGCCTGGCACAATGCCTTGCTCTAATGATTTTGTTGTCATCACTGCATCCAATAAACCAGAGGCACATAAGGTATGGCCTAAGGCCCATTTGAACCCCGTAATGGGGGTATCTTTTAATAACTCGTTATAAGCTATCGATTCCGTAATGTCTGATTTTCTATTGCCATTAGCGTGCGCCGTTAGCATGCCTATATCTGAACGTTCACAGCCTGCTGACTCACATAATTGCGTAATTAATGCCTTTAAGCCTTCCGCATTATCATCAACGGAGAAAATGCCTTGCGCGTCGCCTGTGGTTTTCCCCGCTAAGACTTGCGCCATTTTTCTTGCGCCTCGCGCCTTACATGCCGCGCCACTTTCTAGAACAATGGCGGCCGCGCCTTCGCCTAAAATAGTGCCATTATGCTTCGTGTCAAAGGGACGTAGGGCCTCGTTACTTAAAATGCCTAGTTGGCCGTAATAACGTTGCGCTTGTGGTTCAAAACCAACGTCATACGCCACCACAATCGCTCTGTCCGCTTGGCCAGATTGAATGGCATAGTACGCTTCGATTAACGCCTGCATACCGCCAACCACATGATTGGTAATGTTTTGATTGGGCCCTTTAAAACCGTGCTGAATGCCTGTGTAAGCAAGTACGTTATTCGGTAAGGTTTTTAATAACCACATCGGATGCACTTCTTCAAACAGATGATCGGCAAACACAGTCATGTCTTTATTCGCTTTAGAAAGAAGCGGCATAAAATCGTATTGCTGAAAATATTTATTGCCCGGAGAAGCAACGTAAACACCGGTGCTATCGTTAAAGTCATTCGCGCACTCTAACCCATCTCGATACTCTGTCATTTTGCTTTGTTCAACGGCTTGCGTTGCTGCGCCTAAACCAAGCGCTTCAAAACGAGAAATCATTTTTAATAATTTTCTGTCTTTAACCAAATCCCGCGCGCGGTAACTTCTAACTTCGGCGCCTTTGCTAAAGGGAAATTCGCTCAAGTCCCACTGGCTCACTTCGCCAATGCCACTTTGCCCGTCTAAAATATTATTCCACGTATCATCAACGTTATTACCTAGGGCAGTCATCGCCCCTAGGCCTGTAATAAAGACACCACTATCTTGAGACATTAAAACGCCTCCTTTGCATGTTTAAAGACAAGGCAACTGTTTGATCCACCAAAACCAAAAGAATTACTTAACACCGTATTTACTTTTTGGTATCGCACCTTATCGGTAATGTAATCTAAGTCACATTCTGGATCTGGTGTGTTTCTGTTTTTTGTCATTGGTAAGGTTTGATTA
>CAWVYD010000081.1:0-7778 GCA_963934185.1 uncultured Legionellaceae bacterium
ACGTTACCAATCCCAAAGAAGATCCCAACATTGACTTTGTCGGCGGTATTGACGCCATAAAACAAATGGAAACCCTCTGCCAAGAAAACCTAAGCTGGATTGGCTTTACCATCGCCCCCACCACGGTTGAAGAGATAATAAAAACCGCCGATGCGTATGGGATCATGCCGCCCAAATCCACTTATTTCGAACCCAAACTGCTTGATGGATTTGCGTTGCAAGAATAAACAAAACCTAAATAAACAAGCACTTGCCGTCACTTTCAAACGCATTAAATCACTTAAAAGTGAACGGTAAACGTCTTTTCAAACTACACCCAAAGTACCATAAAATCAGCGACGCTCATTGTATTTAAGCGCTCTAAAGATTGGCAAGCATTAATTATTTTTGTCGTATTAACGGCGTCATAATGCGTGGCTAAGTTTTTCTCAAATTTGGCCTCTAAAACAGGTATGCCTTGAGCGCGACGATTACGATGCCCAATCGGATAGTCAATTTCAACCCGGTTGGTTTTAGTGCCGTCTTTAAACGTAATTTGCATGGCGTTAGCAATGGAGCGTTTATCAATGGCGTGATACTCCTTGCTGTAACGAAGGTTTTCTTGCACCAGCATTTTTTCTCGCAGCGCATCAACACGTGGGTCGCTGGCAACGTCATCTTCATAATGCTCGGCAGTTAAATCGCCAAACAATAAACCAATGGCGACCATATATTGCAAGCAATGATCTCTGTCGGCAGGGTTATGCAGCGTGCCTTCTTTTGAAATGATGCGAATGGCTGATTCATGTGTAATGAGTTCAATCTTGTCAATCTCATCCAAACGATTGATCACATCAGCATGCAAAGCAACCGCGCATTCAACCGCTGTTTGCGCATGAAATTCCGCAGGAAAGGACAGTTTAAACAATACGTTTTCCATCACGTAACTGCCGTAATCTCGTTGGTATTTAAAAGGCTTGCCATTAAACGACACATCATAAAACCCCCACGTTGGCGCCGTTAAGCAGCTTGGGTAACCCATTTCACCTTTTAAGGTGATAAGCGCTAGCTCGACTGCTCTGGCCGTTGCATCGCCTGCTGCCCACGATTTTCGTGAACCTGCATTAGGCGCGTGACGATAGGTTCTCAAACTTTGCCCATCAACAAACACGTGGCTTAAGGCGCGTAAAATCGCATCACGATCGCCACCCAGCATTTGTGTGACGATGGCGGTTGACGCAAGCTTGACGAGTATTACGTGATCCAGCCCAACACGATTAAAACTGTTTTCTAACGCCATGACGCCTTGAATTTCATGCGCTTTAATCATGGCTTCAAGCACGGTTTTCATCGTCACTACTTTTTTTTCATGACGATTTAAATAATCACCCACAGCTAAAATAGCGCCTAAATTATCAGACGGATGCCCCCACTCTGCGGCAAGCCATGTATCATTGAAGTCAAGCCAGCGGATCATGGTGCCAATGTTACGCGCCGCTTGAATAGGATCTAACTGAAAAGAGGTGCCCGGCACGCGCGCACCGCCTTCACATTCTGCGCCAGGCACAACAGGCCCTAGCATTTTTTTACACTCCGGAAATTTAAGCGCTAAAATGGCGCAACCTAAGGTATCCATCAAACATAAACGCGCCGTTTCATACGCTTCATCGCTTTTGATCTCATACGATAAAACGTAATCGGCTATGGTTTGTAATTCTTGGTCGTATTCTGGTTTTACGTTTGCTTCAACCGCATTACTCATTGACTTACCCCTTAATGTTAACGCTGGTTAATTTCAACAAAATCTCTTGGCTCAGGCCCAGTATAATCAGCCGTTGGCCGAATCAAACGGTTATTGGCGCGCTGTTCAAACACGTGCGCTGCCCAGCCTGTTAAGCGTGAAAACACAAAGATAGGCGTAAACATGTCCGTTGGAATATCGCAAAAGTGATAGGCTGATGCGCTGTAAAAATCCAAGTTTGGAAACATATTTTTCTCACTTTTCATTACGGTTTCAATGCGCTGTGATATTTCATACAAAATGCCATCACTGCGATGCCTCGATAGTGTTTGAGACCACGCTTTAATAATGTCTGAACGAGGATCGCGAACTTTATAAACGCGATGACCAAAGCCCATAATTTTCTCTTTACGAGACAGCATGGCTTTTAATGCTTCTTCTGCTTCGTCTGGCGTTTTGAAACGCTCAATTAATTCCATGGCCGCTTCATTAGCGCCGCCATGCAATGGCCCTCTTAACGTGCCAATGGCCGCTGTAATGGTCGAATAAAAATCCGTTAAGGTGGCTGAGGCTACCCTAGCGGCAAAGGTGGAAGCGTTTAACTCATGCTCGGCATATAAGGTTAAAGACGCGTCCATTAATTCGCGCTGCTCATCCGTTACATCCGTTTGATGTAATAGATTTAAAAAGTAACCGGCAAGCGTTGATTCGCTACTTTGCGTATCAATACGAAGGCCACTTTTATGAAAGTGATACCAATAACAAAGGCTGGCAGGAAACACCGACAGCAATCGGTCTGTAATGTCATATTGCTGCTCAAAAGAGGTTTCTGGCTCTAGCGTACCCAGCATGGAGCAGGTGGTTCGTAATACATCCATTGGGTGCGCGCTGCCAGGGATCCGCTCTAACACATCACGCAAGGCTTCGGGTAAAGCGCGTTGACTGATTAATTTATCTTTATAAGTCGCAAGCTCTGATTTCGTTGGTAATTGGCCATAAAGCAGCATGTAGGCAACTTCTTCAAAGTCTGCTTTTGCCGCCAAATCTTCAACGCTGTAGCCACGATAATGCAAGCCCGTGCCCTCTTTACCTACGGTTGCAATGGCCGTTTCGCCTGCAATAATTCCTTCCAATCCTTTACCGCTCATAATTACTCCTTATTTAGTTCATCAATTTTTTTCTCAAACGCATAATAATCAAGCGTTTTATACAAATCTTCACGCGTTTGCATGTCTTCAACAATGCCGCTTTGTGAACCATCACGCCGAAGCGTTCGATAACCTATTAATGCCGCTTGGCTCATCATTCGAAATGCGGTTAACGGGTAAAGCACCATCGATACGCCTGCGCTCGCCAGCGCAGGCGTATCAAATAAAGGCGTTTTACCAAACTCAGTAATGTTGGCAAGTACTGGCACTTTGACGGCGTCACAAAAAATTTGGTATTGATCAAGGCTAACAATGGCTTCGGGGAAAATCATTTGAGCGCCCGCCTCAACACAGGCGCATGCTCGGTCAATTGCCGATTGCATGCCTTCAACGGCGTACGCGTCCGTTCGCGCCATAATGGTAAAATGCTCATCCGTTTTAGCGTCCACCGCCGCTTTAATCCTATCCACCATTTCACTTTGCGAAATAATGGCTTTATTGGGCCGATGACCACAACGTTTGGCTAGGACTTGGTCTTCAATATGAACCGCTGCTACGCCGGCTCGAATCATTTCTTTAATGGCCCTTTGAATGTTAAACGCATGGCCCCAGCCGGTATCAATGTCCACCAATAAAGGCAGCTCACTCACGCTGGTTATTCTTCTAGCGTCTTCCAGCACATCGGTTAAGCTGGTCATGCCTAAATCCGGCATACCATAAGACGCATTGGCAACGCCGGCGCCAGACAAATACAATGCTTTAAAGCCTGTTTGCTCCGCCTGCATAGCGCTATACGCGTTTACCGCCCCCACAATTTGCAAAGGTTGTTCCTGTTTTACTGCATCCATTAAACTTTGTTGCATAATATTAATCCTTTAAAAAGATGGATGGTATTTAACTGTAATGCACGCCCATTTCCCTTATTGATTCAAGCTCGATTAGGTATACTGCGCGCGACCATAAATTGTGCTTTTGATCGTGTTCTTTTGCGCGCCATAAGCCTAAAATTCACGCGACACTAAGAAACTAAGAAAAAGATGAGCTACACTTAAAAAACACACATAAACCCTTAGGATAAGTATGCGCTCGTCACTGCCTCTTTTATTAGTCTCAAGTCTACTTTTACTCAGTACGCCTAGCATGGCGTTTAAATGTTACGTTACGATAATGAAAAGTGACTGCTGGAACAAGCATAGGGTTAAATTTAAAATTGTTGACAACCTCAGCGAAAAAACCATTATCGATAACATCCATTTAGATAACGATAAACTTTGGGTAAGAAAAGAATTTGTCTGTAAGGCTGCGCAAGGCCTGGTTCCCAAAGTGACTTATTCGCCTTACGTTTGGGAGTCCGAAAAAGATACCGAATTTGCGACTAAACGAGTATGGTTCTTACCCGTTAACATAAATAAAGACATAGAAGCCTGGAACGTACCCATCTGCTTCCCTTCAGACTTCGCTACGGTGCCTATTCTACCAACAGTAAACAGAGAATGCGACTGCAATAATACTAAAGCTTTGGTCACGCCATTACCCAAACCTAAGCCGCGACCTGAAAAAATAAAAAAATCCAAACGTAAAGGGAAGTAAACCTCTATTGGTCTGAAGGGGCAATACGCCCTGGGGCGTGTTAACCTTCGTTTTGGAGTAAAGGAGTCCGCTGGCTTTAGTGATATCCGTTTAAAAAATCATTTAAAAACGCAAGAATGGCCGGCTCCCTTTTGAGTATTTTAAATTATTTTTTAAACAGATAGGACAAAGCCCAGCTGGCTCAAGCGCTTCAAAACGAGGGGGCAACACGCCCTAGCTTTCTACAAAAAATTCTCTAAGAAACATGGTGGCGTAACTGCCTTTTCGTAAGAAGAAAGATAATACGACATCATCGCCTTCTTGCTCGTAATGCAGTTGTTCTGGCACGCACAACAATGGTCGAGGCATCATCATAAGCCCTCGTGTTTCGAGTGCATCCAGCCATTTTTCTTCTGCTACTAATTGTTGCTTAAGGGCTTGATGCTGTGCACTAAATTTAGAATCATCGCATTGGCCCCATAAAAGGCCTGCCGGCACTAATTCTTGTCTCGATGCTCGCTCGTGTAATTCTTCGCTTATCTCATCTTCGATAAAGACACTGTTTGAACCGCATAAATTAATAAGATCGCCTTTAAGCAATTTACCCCAACTCTTAGCTTCAACGCGAATGGCCAGTTGACGATTAAAAAGCCAAGACCGAGCCGATGACAATATTAATCCTTTTAAGATTTTGTCCTTAATTTTATGTTTTTCAAAAAAAAGACCATGCGCTTTTACTAAGTTTTGTGCCTTATGGCCAAAACGCTGCAAACCGAAATAATTGGGGAAACCGAATTTTAATGCGTCTAAGCGTTGCTTAAGCATTGAATCATCACCGCCAACCTTGCGCAGACGAATGGTAAATTGATTGCCTTTTAATGCGCCGCGTTGCAACTTTTTTAAATGACGCTTTTGTGACAATACGCGAAGATTTGGCTCGTTTAATGCCGTAAAGTCTGGCGTGATTTTGCCTGGCAAGTGAACAGAAAACCATTGCTGAGTTCGCGCTTGTTTATCCTTTAAGCCGGCATAATTAACCTGCTTTCGAGCAACGCCTGCATGCGTTGCTAAAAGCAACGCCACAGACTCTGTGTTTAAATTTTCTTTTTCAACATAACAATATACATGTTCACCTTCACCACTTAACTCGTAGCTTAAGTGTTCAACCACAATAAAATCATCAACGCATTGCTTGAATTTCCCAGAGATAACCGGGCCTCCATATGCATAAGGCCCTATCAATTTTTCTTCCGTCAAACCAGGTGTGACATCAATCATCGTTTTTTATAATAACGTCGTATTTTACGTCTCGGCTGAAAGGCATTACCCATACACACTACCGCTAACACCAAATATAAATTTGCATTACGGCTACGATAAAAAGCTGCCTCACTTAAGCAACTCAGCATAAAAGCAAGTAAGAAACAACGTAATAAAATGCGTTCATTGGATAATAATCGCGTGCTAAATTTCCACTGATAAAATAACCAACCCAGAAAAACAATCACCCCCACTAAGCCAAGTTGAACCCAAATGTGCACGTAACTGTTATGAGGGTCACCTAACGTTTTATCCGTTACATTAACGTTCGGCCCGCGCGTTTTACTGTATTCCGTTGCAAAACTGCCCGTACCAAAACCAAACAATGGCTTTTGCTTTATTATTTGAAAACTGTGTCGCATGTATTCCGCGCGCAAACCAAGCGAGGTGTTCACATTACCTTGCTTATACTCTTGAAGGTCATGATATATAAAGGCAACACGGTCTTTTAATACCGGTGACAACATGCCAATGCAACCCACAATAACAATGGCAGGTATTAACATTTTCACTTTTTGTTTAACGTTTAATTTTCGGCAAAGAAAAACAAAGGCCATCACAATAAACACGACCAACGGCGCTCGTTCCGCATTCATAAAAAACAAGTAAAAACATTGATACGCTAAGAGTGCACTAAACAACATTTTTTTATCATGCCGAGTACTTACCAAAAAAAGCGTGACTAAACTTGAAAATGCGCAATAATAGCCAAAAGGTAATTGACTTAACAAGACGTGTTTAGGCTTATCAAACAAAGCTGTAAGGGATATCAAGTCTATTTGGTCAAGCACATCAAACAGACTATAAATCACACTGCCCGCGATTAATGTATAAAAGACATAATTACGCGACTGAGGCCGACAAAAAAGTGGCGGTAAAATCATAAAAGCAAACAGCCTAAACCCATATTTTTTAAACGCTAGCCATGCCTCTGGCATCGGCGCTGATGAATACAAAATACCGATAAAGAAAACACCAATCAATGCTAAGGTCCACTGCGTGGTTTTAAAACTTAAGATCTGCCTTGCGTTTTGCTGAAACCTTAAACCGAACAACGCCAAAAAAGCAGCCACTACAAATAAAGCATTAAGAGAGGTTGATACTGGCAGAAAAAATAAACTGATTAATACAAGAAAGTATGCCGACACATCTGCCCACTTTCTTAACTCTAATTTTGTTTCATCAAGCATGGTTCACCATATACTCTTTATTTATGAACGTAACCGAAACAACTTCCCCCTTTAGCGATAGCCAATGGATATGCCACCTTGCCATCAAGAATAGAGGTTATGCAATCATAACATCCATGCTTAATGGCAATCTGAAAGCCTAAACATAGAAGTTATTACGGTTACGTTCCTTAGTTACGTAGAATTGACCATAATAACATTCCTTCTCATCATTGCACTAAAAATAAATAAATAAGACTTGACTTAATATTGAATACAAAGCATAATTCGAGCTCAAAACAACCTGCTTCTATTTGGTACAATGTTTATTGTTGAGTGTTCTGTTAAGTCTTCTCCCAACCCTGTTGGGCCGCATAACCGAATATGTATAAATAAGTGACCATTGAGCGCTGCGCCTAGTTTTAGATCAATGGGTGATTTATACATTAAGTGTGGATGCATACACGTGCATATCTCTTACCTATGGTAAGACGTGTTAACTCGTGTATTACAGAGGCAAAACATGGAAACATTATGACAACAACTGAGACTGAAACACCCGTAACGACTCCTGCCATTACTTTTGATGACTTAGGCTTAGACTCAACCATATTGAGAGTCTTAAACGATCTTTCTTTCACCGTACCAACCGAAGTGCAAGCGCAAGCCATTCCTTTAATGCTTAAGGGCCATGACGTATTGGTTCAATCGCAAACAGGTACGGGTAAAACAGCGGCTTTCGGTTTACCAATGATTCAAGCATTGGATCCTAAATCACGCAAAACACAATGCATCGTACTTGCACCAACAAGAGAATTAGCCATTCAAGTATGTGAAGCGATTGCTTCTTTT
>CAWVYD010000082.1:0-7721 GCA_963934185.1 uncultured Legionellaceae bacterium
AATTAAATCATCGCCCTAGAAAGGTGTTAAAATATAAAACACCATTTGAGGTTTTTTTTTGCAGGACACCCTAACTCAGAGGGGGTTGCACTTCAGTGTTGAATGGGCGATTTATAAAAAATTCACTCAAAATTGAACTCGCTATATTTGAAATCAGTTATTTTAAGGGAGATTATCTATTGAGGTCTTTTTTAACCCCAAAAGTACTCGCTTGGCGAATGATTATTCTTCTCTTAGGCAATTTGAAAACATGATTAAATTTAATTATTTAGTTGTCCGGTAAAGTGTTGCCACATCATGCATCAGTGGGTCCTAAAGCCGGTACTTTAAGTGTAAAAAAAGATACGGTGGCAAGTGCTGAGACAGCATGTAAAGATCAAATTTCTAAAAAGTCTTCGGAACAAATCAATTCCTCTCTTAAAAAATATCAGAGTGGTCCTGTTGGGGTTGCGTCCTTTTTCTCGCATAATGAGAAACAAAGTATCAAGGCGAGATCACATGAGACTTCAAGTGGTAGTGGTCGAGTAGACTCACAGAGACTCGGACAGTCGTTGACATTGGAAGTGCCCGTTATTTCTGTAAATTTATTTTATTGTTGCTCACCTACTTATGCGTGCTTTTGACTATTATTTTCAAGGAGTTTAGGGTTATGTTATAATCTCGCTCAATGTTATAGGTACTCTTTAGGAGTTTTCATGGAAACACATTGGCAAGTAAGGCGTGTTGCGGTATTAGGCGCAGGGGTAATGGGATCTCAAATTGCAGCGCATTTTAGTAATGCAGGGTTTGATGTGCTTTTATACGATTTGGCAGCAGGTAAAGGACCTATTAATGGCATTGCAGAAAATGCGATAAAACAGCTTATTAAACTGAAACCGAGTCCTTTGGCGGATAAGCAGTTAGCTCATGTTATTCAAGCAAAAAATTATCAAGAACATGTGCAACAACTGTCATCGTGTGATTTAATCATTGAAGCCGTTGCAGAGCGACTGGATATAAAGAAAAGTGTGTACGATATGATTGCACCTCATATTAATGATGATGCGATTATGGTTAGTAACACGTCCGGTTTAAGCATTAATGCGCTGGGTGACTTGTTGCCAGAATCACTTCAGTCTCGCTTTTGTGGTGTGCACTTTTTTAATCCGCCACGTTACATGCACTTACTTGAACTTATTCCTTCCGATAAGACCAGCCAGATTTTACAAAATAAATTAGAAACTTTTTTTGTACGTTATATGGGGAAAGGCGTGGTGGTCGCTAAGGATACACCTAACTTTATTGCAAACCGCGTTGGCGTTTTTTCCATGCTTGCAACGATTCATCATGCCAAACAATTTAACCTTCCTTTTCATATTGTCGATGCATTAACGGGGTCGTTATTAGGCCGGCCTAAAAGTGCGACGTTTCGTACGATGGATGTGGTGGGATTAGATACGATGATGCACGTGGTTAATACCATGAAAACAAGCTTAGAAGCATGCCCTTGGCATGAGTATTACACGGTGCCAACATGGCTTAATGGCTTAATTGAAAAAGGCGCATTGGGCCAAAAAACGCGAGTAGGCATTTATAAAAAAGAAGGCCGAACGATTAAGGTCTTAAGCCTTGAAACAGGTGAATACGTTGAACAAAAAGGCAGTGTGGACGCGGATATTTTAGCCATTATGTCAGAAAAGGATGTGTCAAAACGATTTACCGCATTGCAATCATCAACGTCCAATCAGGGCCAGTTTTTATGGGCATGTTTTCGTGATTTATTTCATTACTGCGCTTATCATTTACAAAGCATTGCGCAAAATCCGCGTGACATCGATTTGGCAATACGTTGGGGTTTTGGTTGGCAACAAGGCCCTATGGAAACGTGGCAGCAAGCGGGCTTTTCAAGCATTAGCCAAGCGGTATCAACAGAGATTAAACAAAATAAAACAATGGCTTCGGTTGCCTTACCACAATGGTTAGAAAGCATTGAGGCATTTTATAATGTGGAAGGCGCTTATAATCCGTCAACTCAAGCGTATCAAGCGCGTTCTTCATTAAGTGTTTATAAGCGGCAACTAACGTTTGATACGATGATTGGTGAAACCATTGCACAAGGGGAAACGCTGCTTGAAACTGATGCAGTGCGTTTGCGGACTTTAGATAATGATGTGGCCATTTTAAGTTTTAAATCAAAAGCCAATTGCATTGGTAATGACGTGCTTGACGGTATGATGCAGGCAATTGATTTGGCTGAAAAAAATTACACGGGTTTGGTTATTTGGCAACAAAGCGTAATGAATTTTAGTGTGGGTGCTAATTTAAAACAATTTGTTAAATCATTTTCAGCTGAAAAAGCGGACGAACTTAAAGCCGCTGTCTATCAATTTCAACGTGTGGCTATGCGTCTTAAACACTGCGCTATTCCAACCATTGCTGCCGTTCGTGGCCGAGCCCTTGGTGGTGGATGTGAATTTTTAATGCAATGCGATGATGTGGTTGCGTCACTTGAATCTTATGTCGGCTTGGTTGAAATTGGCGTTGGTTTATTGCCCGCAGGTGGCGGTTTAAAAGAGCTCGCATTACGAGCTGTTGATTCTAATCATATGCCATTGTTTTCTTCGCTTGAACAATCGTTTAAATCGGTTGCCATGGCCGATGTTTCAAGTTCTGGTATGGAAGCAAAAGCAAAACAGTTCTTGAAAGCCAGCGCGCTGATAGTCTTAAATACGCATGAGGTTTTATTTTTAGCAATTGAGCGCGCTAAAGCCTTAGCCACTAATAATTATTTAGCGCCGGTTCGGACGCAAATTCCCGTACATGGCCGTGAAGCCATTGCTCGTTTAAATATGATAATTATAAACATGACGAAAGGTGGTTTTATTTCTGAGCATGACGCGCTGATTGCTGGAAAAATTGCTAATGTTATTTGTGGCGGTGATTTGGACGAAGGAGCGCTGGTTGACGAAGAATGGTTTTTACGTTTAGAAATTGATGCGTTTGTTGAACTGGCACAAACGGAAAAAACCAAAGCGCGCGTGCTTCACTTACTTGAAACCGGCAAGCCACTACGAAATTAGGAGAATACATGATGACTCAGGACGTATACATTGTTGATGCCGTGCGAACTCCGGTAGGTAAAGCGCCAAAAGGCATGTTTAAAAATACTCGGCCCGATGATTTATTAGTGCATTGTTTAAAGGCATTAAGTGTGCGCCAACCATCCCTTGATTTAAGCGCAGTGGAAGATGTGATTATCGGTTGCGCGATGCCGGAAGGTGAGCAGGGTATGAACGTTGCGCGAAGCGCAGCGTTATTAGCGGGATACCCAGATACCGTGCCTGGTATGACCATTAATCGATTTTGTTCATCTGGCGTTCAAAGCGTTGCTATGGCTGCAGATAGAATTGCTTGTGGTGACGCTGATGTGATTGTTGCAGGCGGCGTTGAATCTATGTCAATGGTGCCAATGGGCGGAAATAAATTCACCATCAATGAAGATGTTTTTAAAGATGAGAACATTGGCATTGCTTATGGCATGGGTTTAACGGCTGAGATCGTAGCTCAAAAATGGGACGTATCAGCACAAGAACAAATAGCTTTTTCTGTGAAAAGCCATCAAAATGCCGTTGCAGCAACCGAGGCAGGTTTTTTTGATGCAGAAATAGCTCCGTTTGAATTGATTAAAAAAAGCGCTAATTTGAAAAGTGGGGAAATTGAAAGTCAATCAACAATCATCTTGCATGATGAAGGCCCACGCGGCGAAATTTCAATTGAAAAAATGGCCAAATTAAAATCTCCCTTTGCTGTAAAAAGTGCCGTAACAGCAGCAACAACGTCGCAAATGAGTGACGGTGCGGGCGCGGTATTAGTGGTGAGTGAGAAAGCGTTGAAAAAATACGGTTTAACGCCCATGGCTAAATTTGTCTCGTATGCAGTGGTTGGTGTTGCGCCTGAGATCATGGGAATTGGCCCAGCTAAAGCCATACCGGCAGCATTAGAAAAAGCTGGCTTGACGATTGAGGACATTGATTGGTTTGAATTAAATGAAGCGTTTGCTGCGCAAAGCTTGGCAGTGATAAAGGAATTAAATTTAAAGGAAGACAAAGTAAACCCACAAGGCGGCGCCATTGCTTTGGGGCATCCTTTAGGCGCAACCGGCGCCATTCGTGTGGCAACGTTGCTTCACGGTTTAAAGCGAACTAAAAAACGTTACGGCATGGTGACCATGTGCATTGGTACTGGCATGGGCGCAGCAGCTATTATTGAAGCGTTGTAATTAAAATTTAAAGGCAGTAAATAAAATGAAGTTAGCAAAGATCAAAGGCTTTTGCGCCTATTTAATGGTGGTGTTTTGTAATGGTTTTGTGGATTTAGGACACAAAATTTTAATACAGGATACGCTTTATAAAACCATGGAAGGTAATAAGTTAGTTATTTTAACGGCCGTTATTAACTCTTTTATTTTGCTGCCTTATATACTGCTTTTTACCCCTTCAGGTTTTTTGTCCGATAAGTTTACTAAAGCGAAGATGCTTAGATTAACGGCGGCTGCGGTAGTGCCACTAACCTTGATGATTACTTTTTGTTATTACCAAGGCTATTTTTGGGCTGCGTTTATGATGACGCTTTTATTAGGTACGCAAAGCGCGCTAAATTCACCTGCTAAATATGGGTACATTAAAGAATTGTGCGGCAAAGGAACGCTGGCATCGGCCAATGCGTTAGTACAAACCACGGCGGTTATCGCTATTTTGGCGGGTACGTTTGTTTTTTCGTACTTTTTTGAACATTTATTGTTCCAAGCCAATCTTTCTCATGGCCAAGAAATTGTACCTATTTTAAAAACATTTGCGCCTTTGGGTTGGATTTTAGTCGTTTTTGCATGCATCGAAGCAGGGCTGACTTTGCGTTTACCAGAAAATGATGCGGTTGATCCAACGTCTAACTATCAAATTAAAAAATATTTCAAAGGACAATACATTAAACCTTATTTAAAGCGAGTGCTTGATAAGCCTGTTATTTTAGCGTGTGTTATTGGTTTGGCAGTGTTTAGTTCTGTTAACCAAGTGCTTTTATCCAGTTATGGACCTTTTGTAAAAGCGCATTTACACATTAATAACGTGTTGTTTTCACAAGGTGTATTGGCACTTGGCGGCATTGGATTACTTTTTGGTGCAAACTACGCTGGGCGAGTATCACGTGGTTTTATTGAAACGGGTATGATCCCAGTTGCATCGTTAGGTATTGCGGTTAATTTATTTATACTGCCGCTTTTAAGCAGTAAAGTATTGATAGGCAGTTTGTTTTTTGTCTATGGCTTTTTTGGCGGCATGTTAATTGTTCCTCTAAACGCTTTAATTCAATTTAATTCAGGTGAGAAAGAACTGGGCAAGGTCTTAGCAGGCAGTAATTTCATTCAGTACCTTTGTATGTTTAGTGCGTTAATGTTAACCATTTTTATTACCATGATATTTAAATCAGAACATTATTTACTCTACGGCCTATTTCTATGCGCTTTGGCTGGTTTTATTTGGACGTTAACGCATTTAAAGCAATCGCTTGTTCGGTATCTGTTGTACGTACTTGTAAGCAAAATTTATCGCTTGCAAGTTAAAGGGCTTGATAATGTGCCGTCAAAAGGTGGCGTTTTGTTGCTTGGTAATCATACCAGTTTGATTGATTGGGCTATTTTGCAATTGGCTTGTCCGAGACCTATCCGCTTCGTAATGGAAAAAGCCATTTATGAGAAATGGTACTTAACGTGGATATTAAAACGTTTTAAAGTGATCCCTATCGCAAAAGGTCATAGCAAGGAAGCGCTTGAAAACATTCGGCAATACTTGCTAGCAGGTGAAATTATTGTACTTTTTCCTGAAGGTCGATTAAGCATGAATGGCCAGTTAGGTAAATTTTACGCTGGATTTGAACGGGCAGCGGCAGACAGTAATGCCACGGTTATTCCTTTTTATGTGCTTGGTTTGTGGGGTGCTAAAAGTTCCTATGCACCGAAAATAACTCAGCAAATAAAAAAGCGTGGCCCAACAGAAGTGATGGTGACATTTGGTAGCGCAGTACCGCTAAGCAGCAGTGCGTTTGAAGTGCGACAAAAAGTAAAAGAGTTGTCTATTAGCTCCTGGCATCAGCATATTGAGCAGTTTAAATCTCTTCCTATTGCCTGGTTAAAACAAGCAAAACATCGAATTAAGGATGTTGCAATTGTAGAAGATAAAAACAGTCGGTTTATTAATAATAAGCTTATTGCTTCTGTATGGTACTTTAAACGGAAATGGACGAAGTTAATGGCGCAGGAGAGTAATGTTGGTTTATTGCTGCCCTCGAGTGCAGGAGGCGCCATTGCCAATTTAAGCTTGCTTTGTTTAGGTAAAGCCGTGGTTAATTTAAACTTCACGGTTGGGGTTGAGTTAATGCTTTCGGCGCTTAAGCAAGCGGATATCAAAACCATCATAACGTCTCGTTTATTTGTTTTGCAATTAGCAAAACGGGGACTAAAGCTTGAGCAATTATTCGAATCAAGTAAGGTTATTTACTTAGAGGATTACCGCCGTAAACGTACTAAGTTAAGCATTGTTAAACGCATTATATTAGCGCGTATCTTACCGTTTTTTATTTTACGTCGTTTTATGATTGAAAAAACTAACCTTGACGATACAGCGGCTATTTTATTTAGCAGTGGAAGTGAAGGCTCTCCTAAAGGCGTTGAATTAACCCATCGTAATTTATTGTGTAATATAAAACAGATGACGAGTCTTTTATCACTGACTGAAAGTGATGTGATTTTGAGTGTCTTACCTACGTTCCATGCCTTTGGTTTAACAACGACAACGCTCATGCCTTTGCTGCAAGGGATCCCTATTGTTTGTTATCCGGATCCAAGTAATGTACAAGCCATTACCAAGCTTATTTTTAGAAACAAAGTCACTTTAATGTGTCAGACGCCTTCGTTTTTAAATTTATACATTAAAAGTAAGAAAATTCATCCTGCCATGTTGAAATCATTACGTTTAGTGATTGCTGGCGCAGAAAAATTACAAGATGAAACGTACATACAATTTAAGAAAAAATTTAACTTAGAAGTTTATGAAGGCTATGGTGCAACGGAAGTGGCCCCGGTAGCAAGCTGCAATTTTCCAGACGTCGTGTCATCGATTGATATGCATGTACACCAAGCGAATAAGCCAGGTACGGTTGGACTTCCTTTGCCAGGCAGCGCATTTCGTGTGGTAGATCCTAATACACTTGAGTCATTGCCCCAAGGTGAGGGAGGCATGGTATTAATTGGTGGCACACAAGTTATGAAGGGTTATTTAAATAATGTAGAAAAAACAGAACAATCAGTCATTCAACGAGACAACGTTCGTTGGTATATAACGGGCGATAAAGGCTATGTGGATGATGAAGGTTTTTTAACATTAATTGATAGGTACAGTCGTTTTGCAAAAATTGCTGGAGAAATGGTGAGCTTATCAGCAGTTGAACAATCATTGGTTAACATAGTAGGGGAACAGCTTGAAGATCTAATGGTCGTTAATGTGCCTAGTTCATTAAAGGGCGAGCTATTAATTTTATTCTACACTGGTAATATTGAGGCTAGTGATTTAAGTTCATTATTAAAAGAGTCAAACTTAAATAAATTTATGCTCCCTAAACGTATTGAAAAAATGGATGCCTTACCAAGGCTTGGCAGCGGAAAGAAAAATTATATGGAAGCAAAAAAAATA
>CAWVYD010000083.1:0-7623 GCA_963934185.1 uncultured Legionellaceae bacterium
GATTTTTTAAGCAGATAGAACAAAGACCAGTTAGGTCAAGCGCTTCAAAATGAATGGTCAACACGCCCTAAACGATGTTGGCAAAACGATAATTATGGATGGTGGTGTAACTCATGCCGCCATTGTTTTAATTGTTTGATGATGGTCATCAATTTCTTTAACAAACGTATGCATTAAACCTTTCCTTGATAAAGGGTTAGATCCAATTGTTTCTCTTTGGCGGCTATGACGAATGCCACCATGGCATCGCCAGAGACGTTAACAGCGGTGCGCACCATATCAAGTAATCGATCGATACCAATGATTAAGGCAATGCCTTCTATTGGCAGTCCTACTTGCATTAAGACCATCATTAAGGTGATAAGGCCCATTGACGGCACGCCGGCGGTGCCAATGGAGGCTAACGTGGCGGTCAAAATCACTTTTAAAAATGCAGCAAGTGTTAAATGAATATGGTAAGAATTAGCAATGAACACGGTTGCCACACCTTGCATAATGGCAGTACCGTCCATATTAATGGTAGCGCCAAGCGGAATGATAAATGCGGCAATGGATTCTTTGACACCTAATTTCTTTTCAACCGTATTAAGCACCACCGGAATGGAAGCATTGGAACTGGACGTTGAAAAGGCAAACAGCATAGCAGGCAGCATTTTTTTAAAGAAGGGAAGCGGGTTAAGTGACGTTAATAAGTTAATAAAAAAGCCATAGGTTATAAATAATTGAAGCATTAAAGCTAAAATCACCGTAGCAAAATACCCCCCCAGATCAATAAACAACGACGGACCATTTTCAGCAAAGACCTTGCTTACCAAACAAAATACGCCGTAGGGAGTAACACGGATGACAAGGGTAACTAAATTCATTACCACAACATTGAGATCTTTAAAAAATGTTTGAATGCGTTCACCACTTTTACCAGACCAGGTAATGGCAATACCAAAGAGCAGAGCAAAGACAATGATCTGCAACATGTTAGCTTCTGCCATCGCCTTAAACGGGTTGCTTGGAAATATATTTAGTAGGGTTTGCTTAAGAGAGGGTGCCTGCTCAACGTTAAATGGCGCTTTTATGTGTGACGGATTTAAATCGCTACCAATGTGAAATAGGTTCGCAATGAATAAAGCGATCGTTATGGCAATGGCGGTGGTGAGCATATATAAAATAATGGTTTTAACGGCAATACGGCCAATGCTAAGGCTTTTATCCAAGCTGAATGTCCCGCAAACCAGTGATACAAACACAATGGGCACTACAAGCATTTTTAAGGTATTAATAAATGCTTTGCCGCCAAAATCAAGCAAACCATTAACAAAATAATCATTCATTATTTCAGACGAAGGGACAAAATGCAGGGCTATGCCGACGACTATGCCTGCACCCATTGCGATTAAAATCCGTTTCGTCATATTCGCATGTTCGTTTTTTTGCATAAGCCTGTGCCACTCCTTTGCATTGCTATGATCATTGCTAGTATCCTATTATTTTTTTAATGGATTAACAAATTAGGTTAGCAATGGCACAATTAACGTTTAATGAGAATACTGGTTATTTAACGTGTACGGGTGACTGGACACTAAACATGGTTGAGTCGCTGCGTTTGCAATGGAAGCGTTTGCCTATTAATGCAGTGGAAGCGTTGGTGATTGATGCGGCGTCTATAAAGCGAATTGACAGCGCAGGCGGTTTGTTTTTGCATCAGCTGATTGACAGGCTTCGTCTACAAGGCGTTGAAGTGACGGATTGTAATGCGTCCTTGAACGTTAAATCGATGCTAAAAATGATTGCGACATTACACAATGCCCGAGCGCTGAGCGATATTACAAAAACCAAACGTTCCTGGTTGTATCTATTAGGCGAAGCCTCTCATAGCAAGTGGTTGCAATGCATTGGTTTGATGCAATTGATTGGTGAATTGGTGGTGCGTTTTTCTCGAGCGCTGCTTGATTTCAGACGGTTTCATTTTAAAAACATTATGGACGTAATGGAACACGCTGGACTTAGAGCGTTGCCTATTTTGGCGTTATTATCTGCTTTAATCGGTGTGGTGCTTACATATCAAATGGGGCTTCAACTTAAAAATTATGGCGCAAACATTTACATTGTTTATTACAGCGGCATTGCTTTGCAGCGAGAGTTTGCACCACTTATTACAGCCATTATTGTGGCAGGGCGGACAAGTTCTGCTTTTACCGCGCAGCTTGGTAGCATGAAAGTTAATGAAGAAATTGATGCACTAGTGACGATGGGATTAGCGCCAACGGAGCTGCTTGTCTTGCCTAAAGTCATAGGTTTGCTGATAGTGTTTCCTATGTTGATTTTTTGGGCGGATATTTTTGGTACGTTAGGTTCAATGGTAATGTCGAAGTTAACGATGGATGTCGATTATTTAGCGTATTTACTTTATTTAAAAAAATCACTTGGTGTGAATGAATATTTACTTGGTTTGATTAAAGCACCCGTATTTGCTTTGATTATTGCGTTGGTTGGTTGTTATCAAGGCTTTTTAGTTAAAGGCAGTGCCAACAGCGTGGGACTTTCCACCACTAAAAGCGTGGTGCAGGCAATTTTTTTAATCATTGTTGCAGACGCCATTTTCTCTTTTATTTATTCTGGGTTAGGAGTTTAAAGATTTGAACACACGCTTAGACATAAATAAGCCGCTCATTGAAGTGAGTTCGTTAACCAATCGATTTGGGGAACAATGGGTCCACACAGATGTGAATTTTACCGTTCAACCTGGAAAAATTGTTGGAATAATAGGGGGAAGTGGCGCTGGTAAAACAACCATTTTAAGAAGTTTATTGTTACTTCAAGCGCCAACGTCTGGCACGCTTTGTTTGTTTGGCTGTGATGTGTTAAAAGCAAGTGAAGCGCAGCTGCAAGCTATCCGCATGAAAACGGGAATGTTGTTTCAAAAGTCAGCACTTTTTAGCAGCTTAAGCATTTTAGAAAATATTATGTTCCCTTTAGTTCAGTTAACCCATGTAGACAAAGCCTTTATTAAAGATTTAGCGTTTCTTAAATTATTACAAGTGGGTTTAAACGTTGAAGATGCGCATAAACTGCCGTCTCAATTGAGTGGAGGCATGCAAAAACGTGCAGCAGCTGCCAGAGCCATTGCCTTAGAGCCTGAATTGTTGTTTCTGGATGAACCTGTGGCGGGGCTTGATCCCAAAAGCGCGCAATCGTTTGATGAATTGTTGTTATTTTTAAGAGATCAACTAGGATTAACCATAGTGATGGTGAGTCATGATATTGCATCGTTAGAGCGAACAACGGATGAAGTGTTGTTTTTAGGTGAGGGGCGTGTCATTTGTCAAGGTAGCCTGGAGCAAGTGCGAGCGCAGACTCACCCTCAGATAAAAAATTATTTTACAGCATGACCTAGCGCGTGTTGACAATTTGTTTTGGAGTGAAGGAGTCGGCTGGTTTTAAACAGATAGAACAAAGTCCAGTAGGCTCAGGTGCTTCAAAATGGATTGTCAACACGCCCTAATATGAGAGCCTATGTGTTTTCCAAGGGAAATAGGTCTATTTAGCGGTATTAAAAAGGATACGGAGAGTGGGATCAAAAACAAATTACACCGGCGTTGGCATTGCTGTACTGTTGCTTGCCTTTAGTGCCTTGATGGTTTTTCTGTGGTTATCAGTGGGTTTTGATAAGAAAAAATACACACTTTATCAAATCTATATGAATGAGGCCGTCTATGGGTTAGCGGTGCAATCATTAGTGAAGTTTAATGGCGTTGATGTTGGCAGCATTAGTAAAATTTCAATAGATGTACACAATCCGCAACAAGTGCTGATTTTGGTAAAGGTTGATGACTTAACGCCCATTACTACCAGTACAACGGCTGTTATTCAATCGCAAGGATTAACGGGCCTTCGTTACATTGAATTGCACACAGGTAATAGTGGCGCGGAGCCTTTAACGATTATTACGGATGAAGATTATCCGGTTATTCCTTCACGTCCGTCATTGATGTTGCAGTTAAATACTATTTTGTCTGAAGTGACGGAGAATTTTCAGCAAGTGACGGATGCAATTAATTCCGTTTTAGACAAAGACAATGTTAAACTGATGAAAAACAGCTTGCGTAATATTGATAGATTTACGTCGGCTTTATCCAAACAGTCTAAACAAATGACTTCCATTATTGAAAACGTGGATGTGCTGGTAAAAAATTCAGCAACAGCAAGCAAAGCCTTGCCAAAATTAATGACAACCGTATCTGACAGTGGCCATGCAATTACGCAAATGTCTCATGGTGTGACGCAAACCATGAAAGGGGCTCAAACAGCGATGGATCAGGTTAGCGCTCAAACCATGCCAAAAGTGAATTCATTAATTTCTCAACTAGAGGAGGTAACGCAAACAGTTTCAGAGCTTGCTAAGGAATTCAAGCGTAATCCATCCATGCTACTTCGAGGTAAAGTGCCTCGCGTCTTAGGACCAGGAGAATAATGATGACGTCTCAACGATTGATATATACCTGGTTGTGCCTTTTGATGTTAGTCGGTTGTTCAGCCGTTTCAGTCGTTGAACCTACACGTTATGCGCTTAATGGTATGTCAGAGAAAAAACTCGCTAAATACTCATCCTCCCATGTTGTGTTTGTGTCAGATTTAAAGGCCAGCAGTGCTTATACCAGCAGTGACATGATTTATACGAAAAAGTCGTTGATAATTAATGCCTTTGCTAATAATGAATGGGTGGCATCGCCCGCAAAGATGCTTCGCTCAGTATTGGTAGCAAGCTTACAAAACACGGGGTATTTTAAAGGCGTATTAAGCAGCGCCATGCCAGTAAAAGCGCGATTTCAAGTTAATGCAACCGTTTTAAGATTAAGACAAAGCTTTCAAACCATGCCTAGTACGGTGAATTTAACGTTAAAAATGGATGTAATTGACACGGTGCGCGGTAACGTTATTGCCAGTAAGCGTTTTAGCGAAAATAAAACAGCGAAGCTGGATTCGCCTTATGGTGGTGTACTTGCTGCAAATGATGCCAGTAAAGCCTTAATGTTACGTATTGCTAACTTTATTGTGACAGTCTGCCGGAGCGCTTAACCAACCAACGTTTGCAACACGTCATTAGAATGACAATCCTATTACTGTTTTTGATTAAAAATTAATCTTTTTTTATTCATATGACTGTTGATGTGGCATAATTTTAGGTATGCTATCAAGTAATTATTTTGCGCATTTTCTTAAGGAGCCTAATCGAATGATCAAACGCATGATGCTTGTTTGTGTTGCCGTTGCTGGAGGAATGCTAACGGCGTGTTCAACCACCTCAACGGGCGTGCCTGTTTCGGATGCTACACAAGGCGGTATGTCGTCAATGGGCGTTGGCAGTGGGGCTACCTTTTCTCGTCAGGAAAAAGGGGAAGTATATACAACCAAGGCACCAAGAGAGCAAATTTACTTATTTGCATTTGATAACAGTTTATTTGCCGATAAATATTTGGCTTCGCTTAATGCGCAGGCTCACTATTTAATGAGTCACTTGGGCGCTCGAGTCATGCTGGCTGGTCACACGGACAGTAAAGGCAGCCGCGAATATAACGTTGCACTTGGTGAAAGACGTGCTAATTCGGTTGCGCAGCGACTTCGTTTAGCAGGCGTATCAAGCAAACAAATTCGAGTGGTTAGCTATGGGCAAGAGCGGCCGGTTGCTTTTGGTGATACGAAGGCAGATTTTAAATTAAATCGTCGCGTTGAATTAACTTATGAGGCAGTACGATGAACAAATTAGTCTTAAGTATTGCCTTATGCTCAATGATGGGTGTTGCCTTTGCTGACGTTGATGTTGATGTGGTGGATGACAGCCAAAACTATGTTTTGAATGAACCGCTCAATAAAGCCATGCCTGCGGGCGATGAAGATAACTCCGTCTTCGTCTTATCAGATAATTCAGACAGTGAAGCGCAGCAGGGTGAAATCAAAAAAACGGATGAGAGTGAATTGTCAACGTTACAATTATTGCTATCGAAAGTTGAGTCTATGCAGCTTGAAATTGCTGAACTTAGAGGCATGCTTGAGCGGCAAGGTCATCAATTGGAAACGGCGGGTTTAACGCAAGTCATGCCACAAAAAGCAAACGTCAATGCACTAACACCTGTCGTTACAACGGTGGCGACGACGTTGCCTGTGGTAGTGCTTCAGCAAACAAAAAGCCAAATGCCCATTGAAACAAATCGCGTAGTAAGTGAAGCAAGCCAGACAGCCAAAACACCAGGCGATCCAATGGATGAACAGTTAATCTATGTGGCAGCGTATGAGCATGTGAAACATAAACGTTTCAAAGAAGCTGTTCCCGCTATGCAAGCGTTTATTAAAGCGTATCCGCAAGGGCCTTATGTGGCCAATGCGCATTATTGGCTTGGCGAATTATACGGCGTTAATGGGGAATATGAGAAAGCATTGACAGAGTTTCAAATTGTTATTAATGATTTTTCTGATTCTAGTAAATTATCGTCCGCTCAATATAAATTAGGCGTTACCTATGAACAAATTGGCAAGACGGGATTGGCTCAATCTGAATTTGTAAAAGTCACTGAGGCATTTCCTGGTACTTCTATTGCGCGTTTGGCGCAAGCAAGACTAAAGTAATCATCAACCATGGATGGCTTAATGGGGCAATTTTATGTCATTTTATCACTAACGCTGCTTAAGGATACCTTAGAAGACTCATTTTAAAAAAAATTTCCAGTAATGATGTGTATTGACGCAATCAAAACCATTAGTTACATACAGTGATAATGCGTTTTGATTTTTTGTGACAACGCTAAGATTGACAGAAACCTTATTTTTTTGCTTTGCGTCTAACAATGCGTGGCACAGTAATGATGTGGCGTAGCCTTGGCGTTGATGGCCTGGGTGAACGGCAACGTCAAACACTTCGACTGTTTCGTTATGATGCTGCATGTGAAGTTTGGCGATGGCTTTATTTTTTTTATTAATGACCCAAATATCATACGCTTTATTTGCAAGTAACTGCTCGATACGCGCTTGCGTTAAACTTCTATGGTCAAAACAAAGTACATCCAATTCAATTAAGTTCTGACTTTGCTTTAAAGTGGCATGTGATATGGTATGACGGGCTGGTTTCAACGTTTTTAATGAATGCATCAATTTGTGATCGCTTTCGTCAAAGCCTGCGCCTTTTTTTTCAAGCCAAGCACATTGTTGTTCGGCAAATGAAAAACGTAATTCTCTGATGTTTTCTTTTATTAGCAAGGGCTTAGAGTGTTCAAGTAATTGCTTTGCAATGCCTTGTTGCCGAAAATCAGGATGAACTAATAAAATAATTTCAACGGCTTTTTCATAGAAAAAAAAGACTTTAAGAAAGCCCTGTAGTTGATTGTTTTGTTCAAAAGTATACAGACTTGCTTGTGTTGAGCGTTTATTAATGAGCGACCAATGCATTTTAGGGCTGTTGCCATCATGGCGTTCGCACTCACTGACTAAATGCTTTAATTGTCTATGTTGAGCGTCAGTGAGTGTTTGGTGGGAGGTAATTGACATTATTTTCTCTTATAGCGAGTTCAATTTGGAATGATTGATTTAGAACGAAGATTATTAGTTAGTAGCGAGGCAAAATAAGTGATGTTTATA
>CAWVYD010000084.1:0-7541 GCA_963934185.1 uncultured Legionellaceae bacterium
GGGCTTACCTCTTAATTACCAATATAGCTCAATTGAGACTTACAACGCCCTAGGATGAGGCGCTCTGCGTTGGTCTGGCTTAATTTCGGTAAAGCCTTTATCAAACATATTTTCAGCTTCGACATGACTTCATTAAGGTAAAACAATGCAATCATCGCCATGTTGCCAATTGACGGGCATTTCTGCAAGGCGATGGCTCTGCAGAAAAGATGTTTAATCTAGGGCGTGTTGATAACTCACTTCCCCTCATTACGTAACGAATTGTCAACACACCCTAGCCAATATTAAATTGAATGACTTGGGGTAGCATCTGGTTCAGACGCTAAATGATGACTTACAAAGCCATCAATCTCAGTTTTAAGTAATGAGTCATTAACTAAATCCTTAATATCTAATGGGCTCCGATTAAAGGGATGTGTGCCACGGTCTTTAACCCATTTTTCAAGAGCCCAAAAATCCATTTTTTGATGAGGGTTATTTCTATCATAAACAGGGTAAGTCATTATTTCTTTTGTAATGGCACAAATAAAGCGATCGTCAATGTCTAAATTTTCAGACAACGAACCTAGTTTGTCGGCATTTGTTTCAGGGTGCCAGGCAAGCATTGGTTGGCCGTTAATTAAATTAGGTGCACTAACGGAAGGATTGTGTCGATTAAACCATGCTGAGAATTCATCATCATTTTGATGGTAATAATCGGATGTGTATGCTGGTGTTGGTTTGAAAAAACTTGGGGGGAATTTTTGTTCGTTTAGTTGAGAAAGATTAAAGGGCGCTATTAATTGTGTTATTCGTTGGCTTTCTTGTTGTAAAAGTGTTTGCTCTAGGAATGGCAGGTGCATTTCACTCAATGAAAAGGGATTATTCATTGAGGAGAAATGAAGTGCCACCGGTACTATTTTTACAAGGGGGAGAGTGATAGATGAATCGATAACTTCCACTTGGGGTTCTTCGATTGTAGTCTCAGCGCTAGGCCAAAAAAAACTCCTTATTGCTGAAAAAACATTAAAGACAGCGTTGATTATTGCTGAAATTGCATTAGCAATGTAAGCCTTTATCGTTATAGGTTCTTGTAAAGGCATATTGAAAATGATTTCTTCTTCACAGAAATCGTTTTCAGACCCAGAGGTGGAATTTAACCTGACTGACGCGTTATTACTCATAAAATATTTTTTTTTGATGTTTAGAGTGAATTTTACGCACGTAAAGGTGGGCTGTCAATATGTTTTTTTGTTGCCTGTTAAAGACATTAATGGTTTTCGGATATTAGATGATGAGCTGTTAATATCGCTTCCCTCTCGTTTGGGCGGGGCACACTATTATTTCCGCTGAGCTTGGGTATAAAGGGAGCTAAAAACAACCTAAGCGCTTATTTTTTTCTCTTTGCGTATAAAGTGGTCTATAGTTAGTCTTAAAGTAGCCTAGATTTTTGCTTTTAATTGTTTTCTTAAGGGCGAACGCGAAACGCATTAATAAGAATAAGGAGATTCTAATGCCTAAGACGCATGTACTACAAGATGGATTTTTAAACACCCTTCGTAAAGAACAAATCACCGTATCGGTTTTTTTAGTCAGTGGCATTAAGCTGCACGGCGTCATTGATTCGTTTGATCAATACGTGGTGATGCTTAAAGGCCAAGTGACACAAATGGTTTATAAGCATGCCATTTCAACCGTCGTCCCTTCTGAAATGATCCAATGCCCCAATGTTCATGACGATTAAAAACAATCATCCAACACTCTGCAGCCGATCAGTATAACTGAAATGGAGGGTGCTAATTATCTGATAGGTAAACGGCACTCCTAAACTCAAATTAACTCCGTGTTACTCTCAAAAATACACTGCTTAAAAATGTCAGATACCTGGCGGGAATCGGTATTAATGACTATGCCTGCAATGGCTTTTAAGGTATAAAGATCGTCCGTATTTTGATTGGAGTTGCTATTGTTTGATAGGCATCAAGGTGGTGAAACGTCACTGCTGGTTCACATGGTCGTTAAAGGCGTAAAGTCAGACGAAAGCGAATTTAAAGAGCTGGCGTTGTCATCTGGCGTTGAAGTGGTCGATGTGATCCATGGCGTTTGCCATGCGCCAAAGGCTAAGTATTTCATTGGCACTGGTAAAGCGGAAGAAATAAAACAAATCGTATTACTTCATTGCATTGATGTGGTGATTGTTAATCATGATTTGTCGCCATCGCAAGAACGAAATTTAGAAAAACTGATTGAATGCCGCGTGTTATCACGTTCCGGTTTGATTTTAGCCATTTTTGCACAGCGCGCACGAACTTTTGAAGGCAAACTTCAAGTGGAATTGGCGCAACTTCAGCACATGCAAACGCGTTTAATTCGTGGCTGGACGCATTTAGAGCGTCAAAAAGGCGGTATTGGTTTGCGTGGCCCGGGTGAAACCCAATTAGAATCAGACAGACGTCTATTACGTGAGCGCTTAAAAACCATTGACGGACGTTTAGCCAAAGTCCGATCGCAGCGTGAAGAAAATCGGCGCTCTCGTCAAAAAGCTCAACTGCCAACCATCTCATTGGTCGGCTATACCAATGCAGGAAAATCAACCTTATTTAATCGTTTGACGTCGAGCAAAAGCTTTGTCGAAGATAAGTTATTTGCAACGCTTGATCCGTTAATGCGAAAAATTGTATTGCCTAATAATGCCGGTGCGATTTTAGCCGATACGGTAGGGTTCATTCAAAACTTGCCACATCAATTAGTCGAAGCGTTTAAAAGCACTTTAGAAGAAACTAAATCGGCCGATCTTTTATTGCATGTGGTCGATGCATCATCTAAAGATTATAAAAACCACATCGAAGTGGTTAATGGCGTATTAAAAGAAATTGGCGCGGAACATGTGCCGGTGATTATGGTGCACAACAAAATTGATTTGGTAGGTATTTTAAGTGCAGGTTATCAAAAAGTAGAGGGCTTAAAAAACGTTTGGTTGTCGTCTAAAGACGGTGAGGGCATTGAGTGCTTATTGAAAGTAATCTCAGATGCTTGTTATGGCGAGATAGTACAATACGATTTGTCGTTAGAACCAATGCATGGAAAAATTCGCGCCTTATTGTATGAAAAAGACGCGGTCATTAAAGAATGTACGGACGAGGAAGGCAAGTTAAGCATGACGGTGCGATTATCCAAAAAAGATTACCAGGAAATTCGCGGCTTACTACTCGCTTAATACCTTATTTTTGGTCGGTAACGAATGCTTCAAGTTGTTTTACTTTTTCTTGTAAGCGTTTGATTTGTTTTTTCATGCCTGGAAGCCGTTGCATAGAGACGATTTGTTCAATGGCTTTTTCGGCAGGGCGGCCGGGGTTTCCTAGCCAAGTCGTGCCGGAAGCTAAACGTTTGCGTGAAGCAATGCCGGTGCGGGGGCCAAGGGTTACGTTGTCTGCAATAACTACATGATCGCCGGCGCCTGCATTGGCTGCAAAAATGACATTATCACCTGCCGTAACGCTGCCAGCAACGCCGCTAAACGCACATAAGATATTATGCTTACCAAGGGTAACGTTATGGGCTATTTGAACCAAATTATCAATTTTTGTACCATCACCAATGCAAGTTGTGCCTAAGGTTGCCCTATCAATGGTGGTGTTGGCGCCAATTTCAACGTTATCACCAATGTCAACGTTTCCTAAATGATGCAGTTTTAAATGTTCTTCGCCGTTAAAATGATAACCAAAGCCATCAGCGCCAATGACACAGCCGGCATGAATGATGACGTTTTTACCAAGCATTGTCTTGTCATATAAATTGACATTGGCATGCAATGTGCTGTTTTCACCAACAGTCACATGGTCACCAAGCACGGTATTTGCTTTAATCAGAACGTTTTCACCAATGGTGCAATGCTCACCTATTACGACATTGGGCCCTATTTGGGCGCTGGCATGAACTTGGCTGTTTTCGCCAATGCAGGCGGAGGGGTGAGTGCCGGCAATGCGTATGGCTTTAATCGCGAATAATTCAAGCAGGGTAATAAGTGCGAGTTGACAGTTTTCAACCACAATAACAGGTATGTTTAACGGTGTTTGGGAGGCGCTATCAATCACAATGGCGCTGGTTTCACTGCGTAGCGCTTGTTCTAAATAAGCAGGAGAATTAGCGACGCAAACGGTGTCTTTTTGACCATGACTAGGTGAAGATACGCCTAAAATGGTTCGTGTACCGTCACCAACAAGCGTGCCCTTTAGTATTGCGGAAAGTTTTTTTAAGTGCATGAATGAGTATCCAAAAGCCATTTATGAGGCATCGCTTTCAGTGTGAAAGCAGTAAAATTTAGGCGAACAATTATGCCTAACTATGAAGAGGGGCGCAAATGAAAACAATCTTCTTACGCTGAATACCGCTTCGATGAAGTCACTTAACTCAACACAACGCAGCACTCGTTATTATTTTTTAGCTGTTTGAAAACCCGCCTGAGGCTGTAGCAGGTGAGGACGCAGGGCTTTTGTCAGTTACATTCTCAACATACGTGCTTTTAAATCGCTTAAAGTCTTTAACTAAGATGTTCTCAGCAAGTCCTGCTTTACCTGTTTTGTTAGTTGAGACCTGTGGATCTGATTCATTTTCCTGATTGGTGAAATCTTTACCGGCATCACTCATGCTTCTGGCTTCAACGGCTTTTTGATAGTCAAGGTAAGCTTGATTTCCCTTATAATTAGAAAAAATTCCGGCTTGCGGGACTTTATAATAATCAGCGGCTCTAATACCCAAACCATGATTTAAAGGATTAGGATCTCTTGCACTGTCATACAAATGCAATTGTTCAATTGTCATTTCCGACGATAATACTTCTTTGCCCTTGGCATCAAAGCCTAATGAAAGTCTGATGGTTGATGTTTTAGGGTCAAGTCCAGAGGTATTTTGAATGGCTATGGCTTGCATTAATGCTATTTCAAAGGTTGCTCGCGGATTGTGGCCTGTGCTAGTGCGCGCGCGCGCGATGAAACGAACCTTTGTCGTGCTAAAAGAGATGAGTGAGGCTTGGTCGATTATTGCTTGTTGTTTTGCTGTCGGACTTTGTTTCGTGAATGTAGCACTGTACTTACCTCCTAACCCGTTCGCGCTTGGTGGGTCAGATGGCGTAAATCTAATTTGCCAAGCAGGTCCTTCAATGCCTGGAATTTTATCGTTTGGGTCGTTAGGATTATCCGGATTTTGGAAACCATGTTTAATCACGCGCGCAAGAATCGTTGTGCTAGGCAGCGAATTGACACCGCTTTTTTTTTCTGGACCACCTAGGTTACCTGGCTCTGCTTGGCTTTCAGATTCTAATCCTAATGCATGGGTAAGTTGCTCTCCTTGAAGCCTTAACACATGGCTGGCTGCATTAATGGACTCATTGACAGCTCTATGATAGTTTTCTGCAATTTTACTTAATTTATTATTAAGTTCCTGGTTTTGTTTGGTAAACAAGTTGTCTAAGCGACTTTCTTCTTCAGCTTTTAATTTATCCAGCGTATCGGATAAGCTAAGGTTTTGTGTAGCACCGGTTCCCCCCGTTATTACGGCTGCATCATCGCTTTCTTGCTTGCTTTCAACGCTTAAAACCACTTTGGGATCCGTTCTAGGGCCGGCTTCTTTAAGGGCTGTAAGCAATGAGTCGGCTTGTGTTTTTAAGTTACTCAGGTTACCTTGATAATTCAATGGGCTGAGATCAGCGTTGGGTTCTTTATCAATAAGTTTGGCGGCATCAAACAGCGCCTTTGATTCACTTTTGCTATGCGCTAACAGTTGTTGGCCCGCTGATTCGGTTTGTTGTTTTAACTGTAGGCGTAACTGATGTAGATGCATATTAATGACACGAGGGTCATTCAATTCATTTTTTTCAATTTTCTGATTAAGTTCATTAATTCTGGTGATATATTGCTGATTGGCATTGTCTATTTGAGCATTGGCGCCATTTTGTGGGTTGTCCGTTATTTCATTTTTATAGTGTGTTTTGATTGCGTCTCTGGCCTTGTTCACCCCTGCAGCTTTTTGGGCGTTGTAGTCAGGAATAGGCTTCTCAGTGATTTTTGAAGTGACGGTTTCCTTGTAATCTTCAAAAGGTGTTTTTTCTTTTGTGTTGTCAATTGTTGGCATCAGCTTTTTAATGTTGCCGTACATTGTCTGTCTAAGTGTTTCTAACTCATCTCTGGAGGCTTTATCTTTTTCATAAGAGAACCATTTGTCAGGCCGAGGCGTCATAAGGGCGAGGTACTGTCCAGTCATTAGACCTATGGCCGCATAAGAGGCGCGTTTAGCTTGAGGGTCAAGAGAGTCAGCGTAAGAAAAATCTTTGCTCAACAGACCGGTGGCTTCAGCAGCCATCTGTGCTGGGACGGTTATCAGTTTGAGAGGGCTTGTAATAATCTTAAAGGCAGTTGCCGCAGCGGAAGGTAATATGCTTGCCATGTAGCCGGCGGTCTCATCATAGCCATCTAAATCTTGCCAATGACCTTTATGCCAGGAGTCACCGTCACTTGGGAGCAGGCGATCCATTGAATTTACAAAGCGTAGTTCAGCCGCATTGCCTTTATCGACGTCCATGCGTTGAGCAAGACGGGAGCGATACTCTAAGTAAGCATCATCATTATTATCGTCAATTTTAGTTAGATGGCTATTTACCAAAGGAATGCCGGATAACGCACCTGGAAGAGCAGCAGCGCCTCTAACGGCTTTGTCCGCTAGTTTCACCCCGCCGAAGCCCAGAAAAGCCGCAAATTGTACAGCCCCTCCCAAGCCGTCTTTTACGAGTTTTCCCGTATCGCTCAGGGCGTTGTAAGTGCTTTGTGATCGTTCATAAATTGTGGGAGGAGCCATTAAAGTACCTGCTGGTTAATGCATACATAGTAATAACTATAGCAGTTAATTTTTAATCTGCTTTTTGCAAGGGAGCAGTCAATTAGTTTTAACGGACCCTTAACAATGATTTGCAATTATTCATTGGGACGATATCATGCACGCTTTGTTTTTTAAGTTTGAGCGGCTAATGAAACGTGCCTGGGTATTGATTGTTATTTTTTTTGGGATCTTTTACGCAGTTCCTTCTTTATCAAAGGTAGTAAGTGAAATTGAAGTGGGCGGCGTCTTGTACCATTTTAGAGAGCTTTATGAAGGGCGGCGTGATCATTTCGGTATACGTAATTATTTAAAACCGGTTTTTTTGGTTAATTATCAAGGTTGGTTGGCTGGTTTTTTTAAAAATTCACACCAAAAAAACTCATTTGTGGTTGGGCTGAGGCGTCACCTTCAAGCAAAGCGAATGGGAGAATATGATCTCGTGCCTGGCTATGCCGCGGGGCTGGTTACTGGCTATTGCAAAGGTAAGGGCGCTGATATTTATGATGATTGCTCGGGGGGGCGAAAGTGGCGGCCTGTTCCGTACGGGCAAGTGTTTGTTAAGCTTAAAAAGGATAATTTAAGTTTAAATTTAGGCTACAGCTTTGTTTTAAGTTATTTAACCGTCAGTTATTTATTTTAGGGCGTGTTGACAATTCATTTTGAAGCGCTTGACCTAACTGGACTTTGTTCTA
>CAWVYD010000085.1:0-7460 GCA_963934185.1 uncultured Legionellaceae bacterium
ATTATAAAGACATTGGCAGCTACGCGCGCGATAAAAAAATAGATCGTTTTTATACCTGTGGTAACCACTCAACCATCGCGCAAAAAGCCTTTGGTAAAGACGGTATGCATTTTATCGATAAAGCCAGTTTGCTTCACTCACTGCAAGCACAATTAAATGACACATTTACCGTATTAGTCAAAGGATCCAGAAGTGCCTCTATGGAATCCATCATTCAACATTTAATTTAAAGGACACTCGTTATGCTTTATTGGTTAACCACTTTATTGCAAGATCACGTTCATAGCCTACGGGTTTTTCACTACTTAACCTTCCGCTCTATCTTAAGTGCTCTCACGGCACTCATTTTATCACTTTTTATTGGCCCAAAAGTAATTAGGTGGCTTCAGAAAGCTCAAGTTGGCCAGTGCATCCGTGATGATGGCCCTGAATCTCACTTGAAAAAATCGGGCACCCCAACTATGGGCGGCGTAATAATTTTATTAACCATCACAGTCAGTTGCTTGCTTTGGGGGAAAATTAATAATCTCTACCTCTGGTTAGTATTAAGCTTAATGCTTGGCTTTGGCTTAATCGGCTGGATTGATGATTATAAAAAATTAATCCTTAACAACTCAAAAGGTCTATCAGCAAAGCAGAAATTATTGTTCCAATCCTTACTTGCCTTTATTTTTTCTTCTTATCTTTATTACGTAACTGGCAGCAATGCCCAGCTTCTTATCCCTTTTTTAAAAGACGTCACATTACACTTAGGACTTGTCGGTATTGTATTAAGCTACTTTGTAATTGTAGGCAGCAGCAACGCAGTTAATTTAACCGATGGCCTAGATGGCCTTGCTATCATGCCAATCGTAATGGTTGCCGGTGCCCTGGGTATTTTTGCTTATGCATCTGGCAACGCTCATTTCGCACATTACCTAAGTGTTCCTTACGTGGCCAATGCAAGCGAGTTAATTATTTTTTGCAGCGCCATGGTCGGTGCGGGCTTAGGATTTTTATGGTTCAACACCTATCCAGCACAAATTTTTATGGGTGATGTGGGCTCATTAGGCCTAGGTGCAGCGCTTGCTGGCGTTGCCATTTTAGTAAAACAAGAATTGATATTACTGATAATGGGTGGCCTTTTTGTCGCCGAAACGGTATCCGTTATTTTACAAGTGGGTTACTTTAAATTCAGTGGCGGTAAGCGCTTATTTAAAATGGCACCACTGCATCATCATTTTGAATTAAAAGGCTGGGCTGAACCCAAAGTCATTGTTCGATTTTGGATAATTACCGTTATTCTCGTGTTACTTGGATTAGCGAGTTTGAAATTACGATGACACATAAAACCTTAGTGATAGGCACGGGAATTACTGGACAATCCATCATGCGACATCTTACTCATTTAGGCAAAGCCTTTGATGTGTTTGATACCCGAGATGAAATCTCATCACTTAAAATGCTGCAAACACGCTACCCAAATGCTCAGTTTTACTTAGGCACAATAACACTTATACCTTGGCAAGAAATCAATCAAGTACTTGTTAGCCCAGGCATTTCACCTTCAACCGATGTGATCGTTGAAGCCTTATCCCGCAACCTTCCCCTTTATGGTGATTTGGAGCTGTTTGCGCATGCTCAAACAGACAAGCCTATCATAGCCATTACAGGCACCAATGGTAAAAGTACACTGGTAACATTAGTAGCCGAAATTTTAGAACATGCCGGCCTCAACGTTTCACTGGCTGGCAACATAGGTCAGCCGATGCTCGATAGCCTCAGTGACGACATAGACCTATGGGTATTGGAGTTATCAAGCTTTCAACTGTATTACCAATCCTCCTTTAACGCTGCCATCGCATGCATTTTAAACATAAGCGAAGACCATATTGACTGGCACGGTTCCTTTGACGCGTACAACGATGCAAAACACAAAATGTTTAAAAATGCTGAGCTAGCTATTTTTAATGCCGATGATGAATTCACACAGCCTAATCATTCAATAAAAGCCACTGCCTTTAGTATTAAGGGGTCAAGAAATGCGCTTTTTACGTTTAATAATGATGTTTTCATGAAAGGGTCAATGCCCCTTTTCCATGCAAACGAATTAAGGTTAAACGGCACACATAATTATGAAGATGTGTTAGCAGCGCTCGCCATTGTTGATGCAAAAGGCATTGATTTAACCATTGCCAGTGAAGCGATTAAAAGGTTTGAAGGATTACCACACCGAACTCAATGCGTACGAGAAATAAAGGGCATAAAATGGATAAATGATTCTAAAGGTACCAATGTTGGCGCCACCCTTGCCGCACTAAAAGGCATGAGTGCCATGTTATCTGGAAAAATCATTTGGCTTGCCGGTGGTCAGGGCAAAGGCGCTGATTTTTTGCCCTTAGCAAGTACCGTAGCAAAGGAAGTTCGACATGCGATTTTATTTGGTGAGGATAAAGAGAAAATAGCGAGTGCGCTTAATCACACGTCAGCCTACACCTTTGCTAATAGCATGAGTGATGCTATTAGCAAAGCGCAAAAACACGCAAAAGAAGGTGACTGCGTTTTACTTTCGCCCGCCTGCGCTAGCTTTGATATGTTTGAAAACTATCTAAAACGCGGTGATGCATTTATTGAACAGGTTAACCGAATCAATTGAATTAAATATTTGCATAATAAAAAACGAGAAAAAACTAATAAAAACAGTGCAAACACCTAACGCTAATGGTCCATAATTTCCAATCATTAATCACCCAGGCTGGCGGATGCTCCATACCACCATAAAAAAAACTACTATCAACAGCAAGCGCAGCAAAAAACTCATCAATCAAAAACAACACTTAAGGTTGTTAATACACAACAAGCGTTACAGCTAAACATTGCAACAGGTACTTTTTTTTGAAGAAAACTTTTCATCATAAACGTTATTTATTAAATAACTTCCAAGCTTCTTTAATGTCTGCATCAGCCACGTTTCATGCTCATTAGTTTTGTAAAAAATTCAGGTTTATCAAGCCCTAGCTCTGCAAAAATTTTAGATGAACGTGCCCAAGCATTATCAATGTCTAAACTCTCAATGATGAACGTTAGTCCTCTGTCCACATCACTTTCAACGCCCCAAGCATTAATGTAAGAAAGCCCTAATAAACGCTTACTAATGACATCATCCAGATCATTCGCTGTGTTTAAATACAAAAAAGCTTCATCGAAATAATGACGTTTGTACGTGTCATGCACTTCATTGTAATACAGCGTACCTTCCATTCTCTCCCAAAACTTACCAAATTCCAGTAAGCGCTCACCAACCGTTCGCATGCCTTCAACATCGCCTAAATCAGCGGCCAAGCGATAACTTTCTATTGCCATTTCCCTAACATACGGAAATTTCTTAGAACGATACATGGCATCATAAATACGTCCAATTTTTTTATACGAGGTAATTTCTTTTTGTAAAATAGTATCTGACACATCATTAGTTAATCGATTTTCACAAAGAAAACCAACACTTTTACGAAGTCGATTTAGCTTGATTTTTTTAAAAAATATCATTTTTTCACCCATTTAACTGTTTTTTTTTCCTTAACGATAAGTATAGACAACTATTAGCCAATATTCACTTTAACAGCATCCTATTAAAATATTATTATGGTATACTGTTCAGCAATGTAGCACCGCCCTATCCGTATTTTTTGAATAACCTTCGTGGGATAACCAATTTAAATGACTAACAACGACGTATTACGACGAATTAGATACACTTTTGCCTTTAACGATGACAGCATGATTGCCATTTTTAAAGAAGCTGGCTATGCAGCCACCCGCGAAGAAATCAGTGACTGGTTAAAAAAAGATGAAGAAGAAACGTTTAAATCTTGCGATGATGTACTTTTAGCAACCTTTCTTAACGGTTTAATTAACTTTAAACGTGGCAAAAAAGAGGGTCCCCAGCCTGAACCAGAAAAAAAACTAACCAATAATTTAATTTTTGTAAAATTAAAAATTGCCTGTGATCTTAAAGCTGAAGATGTACTTGAAGTACTTGAGTTAGCTGACTTTAAATTAAGCAAACATGAGCTAAGCGCCTTTTTTAGAAAGCATGATCATAAGCATTACAGAGAATGCAAAGATCAAATATTGCGTAATTTTTTAACAGGAATCCAGCTTAAATATCGTACGTAATTATAAAACCCCCGTTACAAGCGACATTCCGCAGCAAAGTATTTATTGACGATAGCCAAACTCCTTGGAAATGCGGTTATAGTCACAAAAGGCCCTGCTGCGGAACGTGGGTTACAACCTGACTTACAGAGAATAACTCAGTCAGATTGATCTTATCGCGGTCATGAAGCGAGGTTTTGATCATGTTTATTACGCGCCATAAGCCTTTTAAATCTTGTGCGTAGAATCACTATGCCCTGCCATTTAAAAGGCTTATGACGCAAAAAATAAGCGTGTTAAAAAACCGCCGCCCATGCCCGAAAGAAGCACATGCTGCGCGGAAAGCTCACCAAAACTTAGTGTTAAAAAATGAAACTTGCTAGGGCGTGTTGTTTCTGTAAAAAAGACTGAGATCACATCAATAATTCAATGCACTTTCTATCAGAAAAAAAATGTGTTTTATTACCAATGATTTGATAATCTTCGTGCCCTTTACCTGCAACTAAAATCACATCGCCTGACAAAGCATGTTCAAAACAGTGTTTAATGGCTTGCGCCCTATCAGAAATAACAATAACAGCTTCGCTTGATTTCATTCCTTGTTTAATGGCTTCAATAATAACCTGTGGCGATTCACTTCTAGGGTTATCATTGGTTATTACCATAACGTCTGCATGTTTCTCGACAGCTTGCCCCATCAAAGGGCGCTTTGTAATATCACGATCCCCGCCACAACCAAAAACACACCATAATTGTCCTTGGCACAAACGTTTCAATGCACTTAACGCTTTATCTAACGCGTCAGGTGTATGGGCGTAATCAACAACAACGTAAGGTGATTGGCAAACCACTTCCATGCGCCCTTGAATGCTGGATAAGCTTTCAATTTTATTAATGATGCTTGCTAGCTCATATCCTTCAAACAACATAACACCAACCACTGCCATCGCATTAAGTACATTAAATTGGCCAATCAACCCTAAGTAAAACGTAGCATTACCTTTGGGTGTGGCAAGTGTTACGTTAATACCCTCCATGCTTTCAATCATCTTTAAAGGGTAAATATCAGCATTGGTATTTAAGCCATAACTAAATCGCTTAATGGTATTGGGCAGCTGTTTAATTAATGCTTGGCCCCACGTATCATCAATTGAAACCACTGCGTTTTGAATCGGATAATTTAAAAACAATTCATATTTACTGTCCGCATAAGCCTGCATTGTGCCATGATAATCGAGGTGGTCATGCGATAAATTAGTAAACACTGCCGTTTTTAGTGGTAAACCTAACAAACGTTGTTGAACTAACGCATGTGAAGAAATTTCAAGCGCGCATGAACTGATGTTTTTTTTCAAAAAATCAGAGAAAAAAGGCATTAAAACACCGAGAGATGGTGTGGTATTTTTAGTTTCATTTAACGAATTCAAGACACCAATGCCAATCGTTCCAACATAAGCACCGTTGAGTGACTCTGCCAACATGTACGCCACTGAGGTTTTACCATTAGTGCCTGTGACAGCAATAAACGTCATATTTGAAAGATTAACATCATAAAAACGAGACAATAAATCACATAATATTACATTAAAATGAGGCAAATAAAGAATGGGAATCGGTGTTATCTTGTCTCTTTTGACTTGGCTATCACTTAAAATTAAACAAGCTCCTTGCAAAATAGCCTCTGTAATGAAATTAGCACCATTGGTATTAACGCCACTTCTGGCTAAAAACAAAGTGTTTAAACCCACTTCGCGACTATCACTTGTAATGTTATCAACGAAACGATTAGGATCGAGATCGTACTTATTAAGAAAATCAGCATCAAACAGCTGCTTTAAATGCTTTCGATTAGCAGGCGTCATGATAAAGGCTTGTCCGGTGAGACACCTAAAATTCTAAGTGATTCCCCCATTACTTTTGAAAATAATGGCGCCGCCACTCGGCCTCCATAATAAGATACTTTGCGTGGTTCTCTTATCACAACTGAAATAACCAATTTAGGTTGGCTCACAGGTGCTATTCCAACAAAACTGGCTATGTGTCTATTTTTATCATAACCATTTTTCCCAGCAATCCGTGACGTACCTGTTTTACCGGCAATGCGATAGCCTGCCACACGTGCTCTCTGACCGGTGCCATTTTCTTCAACAACTGCCTCTAAGATATTAAGAACTTGCTGAGCAATTTTAGACTTGATCACTTTTTTTGAAAACGTTTTCTGAGTCGCTAATAAAAACCGTGCTGGCATTAAATATCCGCCATTGGCAAACACTGCGTACGCTTGTGCTAATTGCAACGTGGTTACTGACAAACCATAGCCAAAGCCTAACGTTGCTAAGACAAAGGGAGACGCCTGCGTTTTATTTTCAAGCATTCCTCCGCTCTCACCAGGAAAGCCACTACCGGTTAATTGACCAAAACCCACACGTTTTAATAAACCATCTAATTGCACTGCCGGCGATGACAATACCATTTTAGTAATGCCCACATTACTTGAACGCTTCATGACTTGGGTTACCGATAATACGCCATTTTCTCTGTCGTCATGAATGGTATTCCCATCGACCATCATCCAACTTGGCGTGGTATCGATTAATGTTTCAGGCGAGAATAAGTCGCTGTCTAGCGCGCTTGCCACACTGAATGCTTTTATGACAGAGCCTGGTTCAAATAAATCAGTCACTGAACGGTTTCGATAACGCCCATCTCGATGACTGACACGTGCATTGGGGTTATAAGAAGGGTAATTTGCCATGGCTAAAATCTCACCATTATTAACGTCCATTACCACCATTGAACCAGACTTTGCATCAAACGCTTCCACCGTTTCTTTAAGGCGCCGATACGTCACGTATTGAATGCGTTTATCTAATGCCAAGGCAATGTTCTGTCCTTGCCTGGGCTTTTTCATCACCCCTAGTTCATCAATAATATGGCCTAAGCGATCTTTAATAACGCGTCGAACACCGTTTTCTCCACCTAGAGCAGAATTAAACGCAAGCTCTAAGCCTTCAATGCCCGTTTCATCAATGTCCGTAAAACCCACCACTGGTGCAAGCACATTGGCTAAAGGATAAAAACGTTTATATTCTTTTTTTAAACGCAGTCCATCAATCTTTAGCGCAGTAATTTTTGCTGCTAAGCTGGGAGTTATTTCTCGTTTTAAATAAAGGAAGTGCTTTTTTTGATTCATTGAAATTTTTTTCGTAAGCATGTCATGGCGAACGTTTAAAAGCTTGGCAAGTTCGGTTAGATTTTGTAAGGTTTTATTAAAGGTTAATGGAGAAATCCATAAATCCATTACTGGTGTACTAACGGCCAATACA
>CAWVYD010000086.1:0-7426 GCA_963934185.1 uncultured Legionellaceae bacterium
AAAGGTGAGGGATTTAATTGAAAAATGGAAAAAATTAATGCAACTGCCGTTAATGCTTTTTCACCACCCGATAATAAATGAATGGTGCTGTTACGTTTACCAGGAGGCCTTGCCATAACCGTCACGCCGGTATCTAACAAATCTTCGCCTGTCAAACTTAATTGCGCATGACCGCCGCCAAACAAACGTGGAAACAACGCTTTAAAACCTAGATTCACTTGCTCATAGGTTTCTTTAAAACGCAGCCTCGTTTCTTTGTCAATTTTGTGAATGGCTGTATCTAACGTTTCTAGCGCTTTGGCTAAATCATTAAATTGTTCATCTAAGTACGTTTTACGTTTTGACTCAATTTCATACTCATCAATCGCAGCCAGGTTAATCGCCCCCAGGCACTGTATTTTAATAACGAATGTTTTTAATTCATCATCCCATGCATTAATGCTTGCTTCTTCAGGCATCTCACCAATCAATGTTTTTAATTGGTGGTTCGTTTCAAGCAATGCTTCCTCAATGGTTTGACGCCTTATTAATACCGCTTGTCTATCCATACGGAATGATTCAATGTTGCCTTGCTCATGGCTAATAGAGGCTGCAAATGTGGACTTTTCTTTTTCTGCCTCCGATAACGCACACTTAACCATTTCTAAATCACCTTTTGCTTGTGTTAACGTTGTTTCAATAACGCCATGCGCTTTCAGTGTTTGCGTTAAATGACGCTGATACTCTTTAGTTTCAGAGAGGCTGTTTTGCTCATTACTGATGACCAACGCTTCGATACGATCATTTAACACATCAATGTGTGATTGTTCTCTTACCATCGCTGCATTGGCACTGTTTAATTCTGATTGTTTGGTTTTAAGAGATACATCCAATTCATGAAGCGCTTGGCGACGTTTAGGCACATCGCGCCTATGCTGCGTCAACGTATCATTAATGGTTTGCGAAGCGGCGTTTAGTTCCTCACGTTTTTGCGCATCGACTTCCATCGATTGCATGGCCGTTTGCCAAAGCTCTTTTGATGAAATTAATTGCTCATCTGCCTTTGCTTTTTGTACCCGTTCACCTTGCTGCTCACTATTAATAATAAGTAAGCGCTTTTCAATGTGCTCAATTTGATTTTTCTTAACTTGTATTTTTGAACGTTTATCCGATAACAAGGAAAATGCTTGATTACATTGTTTTTGGCTATTTTCACGTTCAGAGTCTAATTTTTCTATCGTACCTTTTAACAGCCTTAGTTCTTCTTGCTGTTTACTCAATTGAATGACTTGCAGCTCAAGGTCATCACTCAGTTCATTAATGGCCTTTTCGCGTGCAATGACCCCGCTACGCGGATCGCGCTCTCGTATAACACGGCACCACCCTTGCCCCAACATAACACCGTCTTTGCAAATAATGGATTCATGCGATGCAATGCCTGATACCCATGTTAACGCTTGCGCTAAGGTGTCTGCTACATAAATACCCGACAATAAATTTTGGCACACAGCGTGGGTTGTTTTTACTTTTTGATAAAGCGCTGGTTTGTCTCTTGTCACTGATGCCCGCAGCGATGCATGTGGCTCAACAAACGTTAAGCAGCCTTTTTTAATCTCTTGAAATGAATTTTCTAATTGAGAAATATCATCTACACATAAGGCTTGCAGCTTATCACCCAAGACCATTTCAAGCGCACCATCAAAACCCTCTTCAACTTCAACCACTTGCGCTAATCGTTTCGCTGACTGCAACTTATGTTTGGCTAACCATGTATTGGCCTGCGTATCATCATGACCTAAGGCTGATTTTTGAAGTTGTAACAGCGACGCTTCTTTGGCTTTCGATTGAGCAAGTATGGAACGCGTTTTATGAACGTTTTCTTCTGCTGTGCTTAACGATAAACGTCTTACTTTTAAAGCGTCACTTACGTTTTCAAATCGTAACGTCATTTCATCGTGCTGAGCGTCTAATAATAAACATTCATTATCCAAATTGAGTAATTCTTTTTTTGCTGGCGCAACGTCAAGCTGCTGTTGCTCTTCATTCAACTTATCTAAACGTAGATCCGTTTTTTTAATCGACATTTCAAATTGTTGAATACGTGATTGCTCAACGTGAGCCACTTTTGATGATTCGGCTGAATGCAAAACAAACACATCCCATTGGGTTTGCCATCCTTCTCGTTGCGCTTCAAATTCCTCTGCTAATGCGCTGCTTAGTGCATAAGCTTCTTTAAATTCGGCAAGTTTTGGAGCAAGAGACGTAATGGCTTCCATTAAGGCATTGGCTTGTTGTTGATTACCTTCTAAATGTTGATTGGCTTGTTGCCATTCTTGTTTGGCTCGCGATAAATCTTCTTCTAATTGACGGTGCCTTATCTGTTGATGCTTTATGGTATCTTCTAGGCGGGTTATCTCAGCAGCCACTCGGTAAAATTCGCCTTGAGCAAGGTTTAATGTCTCATTAGCCTCTTGAAACGTTGCTCGCTTTTCTTCAATGCTAATATCAATGTGATTTTGTTTGGTTAACAAAACTTCCAAACGTAATTTATGCTCACTGATGGCTTTATCAAACTCTGCTATCTCATCACTTAACTTCAACCATCGAAGCGTATGCCATTGCGCTTTACACAAACGCTCTTGCGCTTTTAAGGTTTTATAGCGCTCAGCTGCACTGGATTGTCGTTTTAAACGTTCGAGTTGCTTGCCTAACTCATCACATAAATCCGTAACTCGTAAAAGATTATTTTTGGTGTGTTTTATGCGATTTTCTGTTTCTCTACGACGTTCTTTGTATCTAGAGATACCTGCGGCTTCTTCTAAAAAAACACGCAAGTCTTCGGGCTTAGCTTCAATAATGCGTGATACCGTTCCCTGGCCAATAATCGAATAACTGCGCGGGCCAAGCCCTGTACCAAGAAAAATATCCGTCACGTCTTTTTTGCGACACTTAGTACCATTAAGATAGTAATTTGACTGGCTATCTCGCGTTACGATGCGCTTAATTGAAATTTCAGAATAAGAAGAGAATTCGCCAAGCAACCGCCCTTCATTGTTTTCAAAAATCAATTCAACAGACGCCTGCCCCACCGGTTTACGATCGCGCGAGCCATTAAAAATAACGTCAGTCATTGACTCGCCGCGTAAATTTTTTGCTGAACTTTCACCCATCACCCAACGCACCGCGTCAATGATGTTCGATTTTCCGCAACCATTTGGGCCTACTACAGCCACTAACTCACTTGGGAAAGCAACGGTCGTTGGATCAACAAAGGATTTAAAACCAGCCAATTTGAGTTTTTTTAAATGCATGGAAGTTAACTAGAAAAGGTAAATGAGACCATAGAGAGACTATACACTTTAGGCCATCTATTGTCACTGACTTGACCACCATTTACCCTGTATGATAAGGTGTGGTTCCATATCGTACTAGTACACGTCTTATATGAAATTTACTGCTTAGGCTTAAGTTCATCTATAACGAGTACGTATCTAGGATGTTATCGTATGAAGAAGTTTGCCATTGCTACCTCACTTGCCCTTATATTTAGTCCTGTTGTACCAACCTTTGCTTCTGGCATGTCCATTGTTGGCACCATTCCTACCGTTGTTGAAACTCACAACCCAAGCCTAATGGGTTATGCCGGTTCGCAAGTAAAACCAAACATTATCTTATTACAAAAAATTGAATTAACACCTAGCGCTCAAATAGCTTTCGCTAATCGCATAGAAAAAATGAAACAACCAACGCCTCATACCTTCTCTGCCAGTGCTACTAATGATGCCTCAAAACTGCCTTCAAAAATTGATATTGGTATGAATAACGTGCCTGTTTTAAACCAAGGCGCTCATGGTAGCTGCGTTACCTTTGCTGTTGCTGGTTCATTGGATACGCTTATTGCTAAAGGTGACTACGTCAGTGAACTTTGCAGCTTAACACTCGGTAATGCGCTTGAAGCAAAAAACTCTAATTACCCTAGTGGTTGGAATGGCTCCATTGGCCCTATCGTATTAAAGCAATTTTTTGACTATGGCATCGTGTCCATGAAAAACCAAAAAGAAATTGGCTGCGGTGGTTTAACGGCATATCCTGCTTCTAACCCTGTAGAAGAAGGCACTAACACCACGCCAAAAGAATACTCAGAAATGAGTGAGTCCATTAATAATCAATATGAATGGCACTCAATGTTTTCAAGCGACATCGCCTTTATCGATGCCAGCTATAATCCTAAAAAAATGTTACTCGACGTTAAAAATGCTTTAAATGAGGGCGTTCGTGTCACCTTTGGTGTTTTGTTAGACGTAACTTATGGCAGTAATGGCGCGGTTGGTACACATCACGTTCGAAATGACACCTGGATGTTAACACCAGCCATCGAAGATGATGTGATAAATAACCGAGTTGATGCTGGCCATGAAATGATAATCATAGGCTATGATGACGATGCCATTGTTAAAGACAATAGCGGTCATGAAAACAAAGGCTTATTAACCTTAAGAAACTCTTGGAGTCAGTTTGCTGGCGATCATGGTAATTACTACATGAGCTACGATCACTTCAAGTTAATGGCACTTGAAACACAAGTTGCTACTGAAAAAAAATAATAATTGTAACTATGATTAACCGCAGAGAGAGAATGATTCTTTCTCTGTTTCTACAAGGAGGTAATACATAACAAAAAGGTCATTTCAGGTTATGCATCACTATACCATTCCCGTCCCTGAAGCAACGTGCTCTGGATGTTGGGGCCCTATCAGAAAAAATCTAGAATCATTAAAAGACATTAAAGAACTTAGTGTGAGTGAAAATTCTTCCCCCAACGCTATTGGCGGCCTAATTAACTTCAAGCTAAGTAAGCAAAGTACTCTAGCCATTAAAACCGTTATAAAAACCATAGCCTCAGCTGGATTTGACGTTAAAGAAGAAGATTTCACCGATCACTCCATAATCAAAAGTTTATCTAGCCCTTCTGCTGATGACCAAAACATTGCGTTAACTCAAGAAAATCAAAAACAGCATCTTAAACATTTCATTATATCTGCTGTAATCGGTTTACCTTTGCTCATTTTATCTGCCTTTGGAATAGCATTACCTTTATACGCCATGTGGGCAATTTCAGCCCTGAGCTGCACGGCTGTTATATATACCGGCTGGGATCTCTTTAAATCCGGCATTAAAAGTGTGTTATCAAGCGGTAGCCCTACCATGCATACACTCTTTACTATTAGCGTATTTACCGCCGTATCCGTTTCCATCGCAGCGTTATTTATTCCTATGTTGCCCTTTGAGTTTGCTTCAGCATTACTCATTTTAAGTTCGCATCACATTGGTAAATACATAGAAACAAAAATGAAACAGCAAGTAGGCGCAATCACCGATATAAAATCTCGTTTACCTGCAACCATTCAACGCAGAATAAAAAAAGAACCAGGCTTGCCTAAGATTTATGAAATAATAGAAATATCAGACATAAAATCAGGTGATGAATTACTGCTTCAAGAAAATGACTACCTTCCTACTGACGGAACATTAATAACGAAAAGAGCCTCTTTTAAAAAAACGTTCATTAACGGTAATTTATTACCTGAAACCGTAAATCAAAAAGAAAAAATATACGCGGGTACCCAAGTAATGAGTAATTATGCTTGTTTTTGTGCAACCAGCTCCTTTGCTGATTCTTCTTTAAGTAAGTGGGAGGAGAAGTTAGAACACGCTCAAAAAAAGCGTACGAATACCCAAATTGAAGATATAACTCAAACCATCATTGAGTATTTTATTCCCGGTGTTTTAATTGTAAGTGTACTTACCTTTAGCATTGCTTTCCCTTTATTTGGCCCAATGGTCGCGTTACACAGTGCCATTGCTATTTTAGTGGGTGCTTGTCCATGCACTCTTGGTTTTATCACTCCTCTCGCTGTTCACGTTGGCAGGCAAAAAAGTAAGGAACATGGCGCGATAATAAATAATCGTGAAACCATCGAGGTTGGCAGTAAAGTTACTCATGCAGTGATTGATTTAAACGGAACGTTAACCCTAGGTGAACCTAAGGTTGATGAAATGATCCCTTACGATAAAACCATTAGCAAAGACGCATTACTGCAAATTGTGTCATTAATGGAAAACGCTCTTACCAATCCTCACCCCATTGGTAATTCATTAAAAGACTACGCAGATAACAAGCGCAATAAAACACTTACACAACCAATATTAGAAGCGTTTAAACAAAGCGCCTGTGGCATTAACGGAACCGTTAATCATGATAGTTATCTCTTAGGTAATGATTGTTATATGAGTGACAATGCAATTAAAGTTAGCGATGAACCTAACCGACAGTACCTAGCTAAAAACGGAAAACTAATGGCTTATTTCAATATGATTGATCCAATTAGAGCCGATGCACAATACACCATTCAGCAATTACAAAATCAAAGAATCCAAGTTATTATATGTTCTGGCGCCAGTGAAACAACCGTTAAATATCATGCCGAACAATTAAATATTTCACGCTACTACGCAAATTACCGAAGTGACGAAAAATCAGCTTTAATTAATCAACTTAAAGAAGAAGGCCATACCGTTGCAATGATTGGTGATGGCATTAATGACTTGATTGCCTTAAATGCTGCAGACGTCGGCATTGCACTTGCAAATGCCGACGAATTTAGTAAAGACGCAGCGGATGTCATTATTCGAAAAGACAGCTTACTACCTGTTGCACTATTTTTTAAAAATTGTCTAAGCACACTAAGTGTCATTAAACAAAATTTATGTTTTAGCTTCATTTATAACTTAACAATTATGGGATTAACCATGACAATTGCGCTTAGCCTAGGTCCAATGGCCCCTGCAATTATGGCACTTAGCATGGGCTTACAGTCACTTTTAATTTTAGCTAACACCTACCGATTAAAACAAATGCCCTTAGCAGAGAATCAAATTGACTCACCTGAGCCATTAAATACAACCTCTAATGATGACGGTGATGATAGAGACATTCATTCTGACTTATCCCTTAATAATGAGCCTAAGCCCACCACAACTTGGTTATTATTCTCACATTCTCATCAGTCTCCCTCCGTCCCAAAAGAAGAATGTTGCGGGCCAACGGTCTTAAATCAATTTTAATCACATAAATGACCAAATAAAACATACCCACACTCTTAGGCCGTTCAGTAGTCAGTTCCTTTTACATTAAGCTAATTTAAAATGTTTGTTTTTTTGTAACTACCCAGGCCCTTGTTTCTAATCATGTTTAAATTCACTTTGTTGTGTTCACGGGTCCTGACACTATAGATGCGTATGTTTACATTGCTGTTGTTCATTAGAAAATGAACTCTCAAAGACTCATATTAAACACTCGATTCCGCAGTTTTTAGTTCTTGACAAATAGACGGCCGGTCTACCAAAGCAGCTCTTATTTTCGCTTAGCAAAAACAATCATTGCAGC
>CAWVYD010000087.1:0-7425 GCA_963934185.1 uncultured Legionellaceae bacterium
TAATGCCAGTAAGCCTGGGCCAATCCAATTAAATTTAATTGAGTGACATAGACTAAAAGAGCCAAAAAAAAATAATGGCAGTAGTGTGAAAATTTTCATAAAATGTTGAGCGTTTATCTTTAAGGACAAAATATTAGCCGATTTTTTTTTCATCAATGTCGATAAACCGTATAGTCCTGCCGGCATTAAAAAAAAAAACAATAGTCCTATAAATTTATGAAATGAAGAATGAAACGCTTGACTAAAACGCCGGCTGCTTTGAAACGCAAAGGAGGCCCACTGATGGTTAGCATTCCAATAAAGGACCGGAGTAAAAAGCAACACAATGATAAAAAAACATAAATAGGGTTCTTTTTTAAAAAACCAATGACGGGCACCAGGAGTAACGATCATATAAATAAAAGCAGAGCCCCCGAGTAAAATCATCGTGTATTTTGACAACATGCCCAGGCCTAACCAAAGCCCAGCTAAGTACCATGTTTTAGATTCATTTAAGACTAAGGAGCGATAAAGATAATATAAAGCCGCTGACCAGCAAGCAATGAGCGGTGCATCGGGCGTAATAATTAGCGAGTGAAGGAAGAAAAAAGGTAATATTGATAAAAGAAAAAACGCATAATGCCCTGTCTTTGGCTGAATTAAATGAGTTAATTTAACATTAAAAAAAACAGCAACCATCCAGCACACAAAGGTACTTATCCTAACGGAAAACTCATTTAAACCTAAAAAAAAGGTAGACAGTTTAATCAGCAAAGCAACCATTGGTGGGTGATCTAAATAACCAAAATCAAAATGTTGAGCGTAGTTCCAATAATAGGCTTCTTCTACTAATAAACTGTTGCCATAAAGAGCAAAAAACCTAATTAAAAAAGTTAGACTAATTATAATAAGAAAAAAAGGTTCTTTTTTTAGGAAACGGATACTACTGATGTCACTGTCTTTAAGGTTAAATGTTTTCGGCATGGCAAGGCTCATTTTTGTTGTTGTTCCAAATTGTTTTGCAATAAAAGGCACTTCTTCATTTCCATTGGCTGTATCAACCATGTCTGATAAAAAATATTTACCCCCCCCCCCTTAAAAGCATATAAAAAGATTAGGGCGTGTTGACCATTATATTAGTCAACATTACCGCTCATCGTTTACTGCTCAGAGCTTTCCTGCTGTGATGTAAATAAAACAGGGCAGGAATAACAACTAAAGTTAACAACGTTGCGCTAATCATACCGCCAACCATTGGCGCTGCAATACGCCTCATAACCGCTGCTCCTGTTCCACTGCCTAACATAATAGGAATTAAGCCAATGACGGTTGAAGCAACGGTCATTATAATCGGCCTTACTCGTAATAATGCCCCATTAATAACGGCTTCTTTTATATGCGCTTTATCTAATACCTTATGCTTTATTTCCAACGCTTTAAGTGCTTGATTTAAATAAACCAACATCACCACCCCTATCTCCACTGAAATTCCAGCAAGCCCTATCATACCGACAGCGACAGCAATCGATAAATTATAATTGAGTAGGTATAAAAGCCAAATACTGCCAACCAAGGCCAAAGGCAATGTGCCCATGACTAAGAACACTTCTGATAACCGCTTAAAGTGAATGTATAACAGTAATATGATAATAAATAATGTCAAAGGCCCAACATACATTAATCGTGCTTTGGCTCTTTCCATGTATTCATATTGGCCAGACCAAGTAAGACTGTAACCAGGCGGCAAGGTCAGCTTTTCATCGATAATTTCTTGCGCGCGAGCGACATAATCACCAATATCACTGGTGGTTAAATCCACAAGTACCGATCCCGTTAACTGGGCGCTTTCACTTTTTATGACTGGCGGTCCATCAGCCACATTAACATTAGCGACATCAGAAAGCGTTATTTGTGGTCCTCTAAGGGTTATAATCGGTAGATTTTTTATTTTGTCTACAGAATTACGCCACATTTTAGGATAACGTAAATTGATAGGATAACGTTCGCGCCCTTCCACAGATTCAGAAATATTCATCCCGCCTATGGCACTGGTCACAAATTGCTGCACATCCTTTATATTTAATCCGTATCGAGCAGCAGCCCGTCTACTGATATCAACATTAATATAACGACCACCAACAACTCTGTCTGCAAAGACCGATGCTGTTCCTGGTATGTTTTTAACAATTTCTTCAAGTTTTTTACCAATGTCTTGAATCGTGCTTAGCTCCTTGCCTAATATTTTAATGCCTACTGGCGTTTTTATACCCGTAGCAAGCATGTCTATACGTCCTTTGATAGGCATTACCCAAGCATTGGTGATACCTGGCAGTTTAACTGCTTCATTTAACGCGTGCTTTAATTTTTCACGCGTCATGCCGTTTCGCCATTCACTTTTAGGTTTAAAGCGAACAATGGTTTCGATCATGTTTAAAGGCGCTGGATCCGTCGCCGTATTTGCTCGCCCCACCTTACCAAAAACGGTGTCTACTTCGGGGACTGATTTTATTAGTTTATCCGTCAATTGAAGCACCTGTCTGGCTTTACCAATGGAGATACCCGGTAAGCTTGAGGGCATATACATCCAGTCCCCTTCATCAAGATCCGGCATAAATTCAGAGCCCAGCTGTGTCCATGGATAATAGGTCAGCATCAGTATTGCCAAAAGGCTGACTAAAATTGTCTTTGGAAAACGTAACGTTAAATGTATGAGAGGACGATACATTGCGATAGCAATGCGATTTAGTGGGTTTTTTTTCTCTGAGGTAATCTTACCTCTGATAAAATATCCCATTAATACAGGCACCAGAGTAATGGATACAATGGCTGATGCTGCCATTGCATAGGTTTTTGTAAAGGCAAGCGGCGCGAATAACCGTCCTTCTTGGGCCTGTAAGGTGAAAACGGGAACAAAGCTCAAGGTGATGATTAAAAGCGAGAAAAATAAGGCTGGCCCTACCTCCATCGCAGATGCCTTGATGACTTCCCATCGATTATTTTCATCAACATTAGAGCGATCAATGTGTTTATGCGCATTTTCAATCATAACAATCGCAGCATCCACCATGACCCCAATGGCAATAGCAATCCCACCTAATGACATAATGTTTGCATTAATACCTTGCAAACGCATGATAATGAAAGCCAGCAAGATACTCAAAGGTAAGGTGAAAACAATAATCAGCGATGAGCGAAAATGGTAGAGAAAAACAAAACATACCAAAATCACCATAATGGTTTCTTCAACGAGCTTTGTCTTTAACGTATCAATGGCCCGCTCTATTAATGAAGAACGATCGTAGGTTGTAATAATCTCAACCCCTTTGGGTAGACTTTTGGAAAGTTTAAGCAGTTTTTTCTTAACCAGAGTGATAACCTCTCTGGCATTTTCTCCCATACGCATAACAACAACGCCGCCGACCACCTCCCCCTTACCATTAAGTTCAGCAATTCCTCGCCTTAACTGTGGTCCTAAACGAATTTTGGCTACGCTGTTTAATAAAATGGGCGTGCCTTTGTTCGTTACGCCAAGCGGGATATCACTAAACGAATCAATCGACTCTAAATAACCTTTGGCGCGTACCATGTACTCACCTTCGCCCATTTCAACAACTGATCCGCCAACCTCTTGATTAGCCCCTTGAATCGCTGTTTTCACCTTGTTTAAGGTTAAGTGATATGACTTTAATTTATTGGGATCGACAATCACTTGATACTGCTTAACCATGCCGCCAATGGTGGCCACTTCTGAAACCCCTGGAATGGTTTGAATTTCATATTTTAAAAACCAATTTTGGAGTGTCGTCAATTCACTTAAATTATGCGTGCCTGAAGTGTCCGTTAAAGCGTATTCATACACCCAGCCCACCCCCGTTGCGTCTGGCCCTAATTGCGGCTTTGCGCTAGCAGGTAATTGTCCGGAAACTTGATTTAAATATTCTAAAACTCGTGAGCGTGCCCAATATAAATCCGTACCATCTTTAAACAAAATATAAACAAACGAGTCACCAAAAAAAGAATAGCCTCGAACCGTCGTTGCCCCTGGCACAGCAAGCATCGCCGTTGCTAGGGGATAGGTAACCTGTTGCTCAACCACTTGAGGTGCTTGGCCGGCATAAGGCGTTTTAATAATAACCTGAACATCTGATAAGTCTGGAATAGCATCAACGGGCGTATTTATAATCGTAAACACACCAATGACAAATAACAGAAAACTTAAAATCAAAACTAACAAGCGGTTATCGATAGACCAACTGATTACCCTTTTTATCATTTTTGGCTCCAATGTTTATTATTTATTTTATAGACGTTATATCAATGATGATGTAATGCATTGGGCTTTCTTTTTTTAATTTGAATTTAATGCGCTGACCTACCTTAAAATTTGTTAGAGAAATACGTTTAACAACCGCTAGCTCCATGACCATTTCTGGCATTCCTAGTTGATTTATAGGTGAGTGACTAATCGTCATACGATTTTTAAGTGAATTAATACTGAGTATTTTCCCCGCGTTTTCTTTTATTGCTTGAGTCATGCTTTGATGAGTCGGCTTATCTTTAGGGTGATTATGAGGGTTTAATCTATCAAAGGCAGCACTTAAATTAGATTCAGAATCAATTAAAAATTGTCCTGATACAACCACTTCATCGCCTTTTGACAGTCCTGTTATTATTGAGACTTCCCCTTTCGATTCTGTGCCTAATGTGACCATTTGAGGCCTGAACCGGCCTTTGCCTAAAGACAATATGACATGGGTTCCATCGCCTTTATAAATGACAGCCGATGTTGGAATAACCAGTGTTGGTTTTGCGCTAGGCATAAAGATTTTAACCGCTGCATACATGTCAAGTTTCAACATCAAATCAGGATTAGGAAACCGCAACCTAACCGCAAGCGTATGGGTGATTTTATCAAGCCGAGGGTGAATGAAAATAACATTTCCCTGCCATAATTTACCGGGTAAACCTGGAAAAGATGCTACGGCTATTTGATTCTCTTTTACCCAGTTCGCTTGCTTTTCTGGAACGTCTACTCGAATCCAAACACTGCTTAAATCCTCAACCACCAGTAAGTCCTTACCAGGCTTAATGTACATACCATCACGAATGTTTAAGATTGAAACAATTCCATCCGTTTTTGAATAAATCTCTATTTGCTTCTTAATTTTATGCGTACGGTTAATTTCTTGTACTTGAGCCCCATTAAGCCCAAGAGTTTCTAGCTTTTTCTTGCTTGCATTAATCAATAGAGGGTTATCGTTATTTAAAGCAAGCATGAGTTCTTGTTGCGCACTCATCAGTGTGGGTGAATACAACTCAAATAATACTTGGCCTTTTTTAACCTTCTCACCGATAAAGGTAACCCTGGCATTGCGGATCCAGCCATCGACATATGAATGAACACTTTCAACATGATTCTCATTGGCAACCACATAGCCAACCGTATCTATCTCTTTTGCTAACGGTTTAAACGTCGCTCGATGAATGACTACGCCTAAATTATTGACAACTCTTGACGACACTTGAAGGTAGTCACCACCGTCATTTTCTTCTTGCCCGCCTGTAGCATAGACCGGCACTAAATCCATGCCCATGGGTGATTTCCCTGATTTATCTTTACGATAAGAAGGATTCATTGGCGCAACCCAATAACGTATTTTCTTTTCAGCTTTAACGGCCATTGGTGCTTTTATTGACTTAACAACAAAACCAAGTCCAAACGCTAGAATCAAACAAATAATAATAATTATATTTTTTTTCACACTATTTTCCCTGTAGATAGAGTAAATTTATTTTCCATTTGGCATGTTCAAAACGTGCTTTTTCTTGCTTTAATTGAAGGTTAAATAACCCGATGTAACTTTCTGACAGTGTTGGGAAGTCTGTTTTATTATTTTGGTAAGCTATCAACGTCGAATCCGCATAACGTTTAGCTTCAGGTATTAAACGGCCTCGATAAAGATGCAATTCATCCCGAGTAGAAAGCCAAGCAATGTAGCTATCATGCAATGTTTTTTTAAGGTCTAAAGAGTGAGCCCGATGGTTGTCTTTTGTGACTTGCAAGATTTTTTCACCGGCCTTAAAACGCCTATCTTGTCTGTTTTTAGGAAACATTGGCAGATCAATACTAATACCAACAGATATAAAATCAGATCGTTGACTGCGATTCATGTTTAACCCATCTCTGTGAGCATAGGCTAAGCCCACTGCAAACTTAGGCTGATAATCTTGACGTATAATGTCTACGGTTGTTTTTGATAAAAAGATATTATTATTATCTTTCATCAGTAATGGGTGTTTTTTTAATGCACGCTCTAATTGTCCAATAGAAGGCAATTTAGTAAAACGAGGCAAGCGTTGAGGCTGGCTTTTTGAAGCCATCGCCATGCCGACCCAACGGGCCAAATCAACCGTTGTCGTTTGATAGCCTCGTTGCGCATGAATGATTCGCTCATCAATTTTACTTATTTGTAATTTAGCATTTAAAACCGCTTTTTGTGGCGCTTTATTATTTGCATACATGGCATGAGTCACTTCTTTTAAATGACTGAATAAGGCTCTCTTTTTTTGCAAGACCCCTTTTGTCTGACGCCAATAATAACGTTGCAGCCAAATAAGCCTGACTTGCTTTAATATATCAAGTCTTAAGTGATTAAAATCCTCTTTAAAGGCGTGTGCTTTTAGAGTTTCTGCTTTGTAATTTAAGTTTAAAACATTCCCTCTTGGTATCATTTGTTTTAAACCAATACGAAGTTGCGTCATGGGTTCTTGATTAATGTTTAGTGTGTCCGTAGGAAAATTAGAAGCGCCAAGTTCTAACGTAGGATCGCGCCATTGAGATTTAGCTACCGCTTGATTTTCTAGCGCGAGGGCTTTATTTTTTAGCGCATTTAAATCAGGCGATTTTTTTAATGCCCACTGCTCAATATCAGAAACATCAGCAGCAAACGTATTAAAAGAAAGTCCTAATAAAATGATTAAGATGCGTACTTTATCCATAGTCATCACCTTTCACGATTATTAATAATCGTCATAGTAAAGGATTTTTATGACCATAGGGGAAATGCATTCAATTAAAATTCTAACATTCTATAATGAAAACGTTGCATGAATCGGAAGGTGATCAGAAAGCGTGCGCCAGGGTTTGCCTTTAAAACATTCGGCGTTAACCAGCGTTAAGCCTCGATAATAAATTCGGTCCGTTTGGAAGGCGGGCGTCATGGCTGGAAAAGATTTGGCGTGTTCGCCATCCATTTCTTTCATGACTTCTTTTAAAGCCAAACGGGTTTCTAAGCACTCCGCCAGATCTTTGCGCCAATCATTGAAGTCACCAGCCAAAATTAACGGGGCATCACTGGGCACGCGTTCTAAAATGCGTTCAACCAACGTGGCCACTTGTTTTAAGCGCTCTTCTTTAAACAAGCCTAAATGCACGCACAATAAATG
>CAWVYD010000088.1:0-7367 GCA_963934185.1 uncultured Legionellaceae bacterium
ATCACTAAAACCAGCCTACGCCTTCACTCCAAAACGAATGGTCAACACGCCCTAGGGGGTATGCACATAAAGATAAAAAAAATGGGTTCCATAAACAATCGAGTCGGCATTTGAAATTTAACTTGCCGCATAAGAATTAGCTCATGTTAATAAGATTATCGGTGTTTCGATAACTTATCGCTCTTTCGCCTGATGGATGAAAAAATTCAAAGTTGGATTGCAATTAGAAGCTGTGTTAGTGTTCTAATTTAACACTCTAAGAAATGGCTTGTGGAGGTTGTCGTATGGCGATGGGTCAATCACAAATGATGGAACTGGCATTAAGAGAAGTTGCGCAAAATTTTTTTAATGAGGGTAATAGCATAGCGAATGCCACCGAAGGGGCTAAGTCTCGCATTACGCAATTAGTTCATGGTTCTGAGGACGTAAAAAAACACTTAGGCTCTATTGGATGGCAAGAAGGCCTTGTCGTAGCTGGAATTGCGGGACTAACGTATGCATATAGCGCGGGAGCAGAGCAATTAAATAATTTAGGGCGTCAACGCTTAGATTTCGATAAAGAGCTAGCGGCAGGCAACGCAACGTTTTTAATTCCAAGTAATGTTGAGAAGACAAAATTAAAAATAGAACAGGGCGGTATGGTTGCTTATCTAGAGCTAGCAAAAAGTCAGGGCGACCTTTTTCCTTATATGGGCTTAAAACAAACGCAACTTAAGAAAAACAGTATAAAGGTTGAAGGGTCATTGCTTTCATGCCTACCTTTTTATGAAATGAGTCGGCAGTTGCCCGAATCATTATCAACAGACTCTCCTAGTGAAAAAATTCGTCAATCCATCTCTCGTTTTTTTAGAACGCAGATGAAACTTTATTTAAAAGACATCAAAAATGACTTTAATCATGATTCTAAATTTGCTGACTTTTTTCGTTCTGCTTGGCAAGGCGATAATTTTTTAAATAACTATCGAGGCCCGAGACTCATTATTATGAGTTTAGGTAATTTATTGTGGAATTTGCAGCACCCGATTGATTCTCAAACAAAATTTCCATTAACGCTTAAAGAAAAAATAGAGTTATGCGCGAAAGCGCGCAGTTTTATTAATGATTTACTTAAAAGATCAGATAAAGGCGATAAAAAAACAACGCAATTTTATTTGGATGCACTTGACCCTTCTGGTGAGTTGAGTAATTTTGTTCGAATGATTGAAATATACACCGTAGAACTTCAAGAAGCTTATGTAGAAGAAAAAAATAATTCTCTTAATCTAGAGGAAGTTCTGACCCATGCACACAGGGCAGCAAGAACACTAAACCAAAATATTTTTAGAATTATTTATAAAAAAGAAAATCAAGCAGAAGGCTTAGCCTCATACATTAATTATTTGTATTTTTTGTTAAAAAGAGATCCGCTTATTTTATCAATACTTACTTTTTTTGAAAGTACGTCTCATGGCTTTAAAAATAAAACACCAACCACTTTAATCGATCTATTATTGGTTTTTTGCCAACTTAATAAAGAAGACATGGCTAAATTCATTTCCAAGTTAAACTATACCGAATCAAATGTTCGGAAAAGTTTTGCTTTAACGTTAGACGGATTAAATAAAAAATTCATACGCCCTCTTTATCAAGCTGAAAAGAATGAATTGATAAGTGATAAATATGGCAAGGCTAAAGATTATATCTATAATAAAATGAAAATTTCTATGGACAGTGAGATTAAAAGTGAAGCTTCTCAGCGCGCTTTTTATCAATCACTGTCTTTAATATCAATGGCCGTTAATGATTATAATGTTGAGCTTGACTCTAAAGTAACAAAGTTAGCCAGTGAGCGAAATAAATTAGAGGGGAAAATTTTTTATACGTCCAGGCAACAAATTAATAAAATAACTCAACAATCTTTTGCTAATGAGAAAAGAAATAAAGATGATTTTGGCTGCGACGTATCGTCCTATATTTTTCTTTATGACATTGTTGAAGCAAAATTAAATAAACTTGCTTCACAGCAATATAAAATCGGCCAATACACTCATCTAATTGCAACGTTAAAGTCGTTTACCAATAAATATCGTGCTTATCTTTTAGAACCAAAATTTAAACGATTCTTAATACGAGCATTGGAAAAAATTAATGATGAATTTAATGATTTAGAACAGCTTTGCTTTGAGTTAAAAGATGAAATAACCTTTGTGACAACGGATGATAGAGAGCTTATTGGTATTATTACAAATATGGGAGATAAGCTAACGTCTGAAATTTCTTTATTTAAGGCCGAAGTAAACAGTAGCAAAACAAAATTATTATCAGATACGTTTGAAGACAACATTAAAAAAGAGATTTATTCGAATATATCTAAAATTGATCAGCGTTTTTCAGATGCATTTGGTGAGGATGCGCCTGAACGTCAAGATCTTCAAGATCTTATGGTGGATTTGAATCATGATCATGATAAAAATTCCGAAACATACTCACAAAACAGTGACTTTATTGACTCTGATAATGAATCTGAGATTGTTGAAGAGCCGTATGAGTGTGTGAGCAGTTACCAACTGTTAAAGGTTTCAAACTTAATTTTTCAGTGTTACCAAGGATTATCATTCGCCTCAAAGGAAGGTATTAAAGGAGCTCAATTACTTACGCTTCATGAATTGTTTACAAATAAACGAGTTTATACGTCAGAATTTTTAAAAAATACCGTATTAGAGCTAAGCCAAATTGTGTGTGCGTATCGTCCTAGCTTTTTTTTTCAAGCAGAATATGCACAAACAAAAAGTTCAAGGGTATTGATAAACACATTAATTGAGTCGATTGATGATGATGAACTTCCTTTATATACATGGTTATTTAGTGATGATAATTCGGAAATTGAGGTAGGTCTTGTTAATGAAAAATCATTAATACGTAAGCTATCGATTGTGAAAAACGAAAAGGTATGGCCAGACTCCACGGATCAATTTATTGATGCACCACTGTTAAGTTTTTAAAAAAAACACAATGGTTATAAAAGGTTTTCACTCAGTTGATTTATCGTGTCAATGCATTGTTTTTGAAAGCCTTTTTGATAACTTTGAGCCAAACAATAAATGCCACCAGCAAAGGCAGCAGCGACACCTAGCATTAAAACAAAAGGAATGGCTACCGTTATTAAAGCGATTTCTAGTATGCCAATTAAAATAAAGGTGCTGGCGGCAACGATTGCATTGGTAAGGCTGCCGATTAGTTCCGCAACTATCTTTAAAGGCTTGGATGCTGAAAAAAATCCACCGTGATAAATAGGTAAGCTTTTAATTTCTTCGTAGCTAAAAAGGTGGGGCAGATCGTAAACTCGAACATCACATTCTTCATGGCTTGGGTGATTTGATAATTGAAAGCTTTGACTAAGGTGTTGATAAAGCCAGTCAGCCAAAATGGCAGGGCAGATTACTAAACCACTAATAATGTAGCCTGTAGCCATGCCTGTGGCACGAGCGCTAAGGTAAGCAGGTGAAAAAATAGTTGATTCAAATGACATGTTTAGCTCCTAGCCTATTAAGTAAGGGAGCTCCCTAACAGGTCAATACTACTTTTGTCTTTTTAAGCTACCATAAAAATTGTTTAGAATAAAAGTGAGCGGAGTTTAAATTAACAGTAAATTTTAAGGGGTATTGTTTAAATGAATAATTTCTTTCAAATGCAAAGTGAGTTCTCGCATGTATATATCGATGTTCCAATCGTTATGTAAATGAAAGTGGGTGACAACGGAGCCATTAACACTTTGATTGATAAGTTGCGCGAGAGAACGCAAGTTGCCACTAACGGTAAATTCACCTTCAGCAATGCCTGATACTAAATATAAATAAAATTTATCTTCGGCAGTTTTAAGAATTTTAGTAATACCTTTACCGATTTTATCGTTATATTTTCCTTCTGCTAAGGAATACAGTAACACGGTTACGTGATCGCGATGTGATACGGCCCACTGCAAGTTACCTTTAATGTAATGGCATATTCTATCAAAATTATTATTGGCATTAACGGTTTGCAGTAAGGCTTTGACTTCTGAATTATTAACCTTGGCAATGTGTTCAATAAGGGAATCAAACAGCTGTTGTTGCTGTGGGAAATGATAAAAAATAGAAGATTGGGCAATGTTTAATTCTTTTGCGATGACTTGAGCATTGGTTTTATTTAAACCATATTTAGCTATAGCGGAAATGGTTGCTTCTATGATGATTGTTTTCTTATCGGCCATTTTCAACTCTAAAAACTAAGATAATATCATAAAATTACCAGATTAGGGTTCTAATAAGAAAATTAATTGTCTTAATTCATGTCAACTTGGCTTGATAACTAACCAATAAGCAGTGATAATGCCTTATAATTTTATTTGAGGAGGCAATAATGTCTTTCGATGCGGTTGTATTTCCTGGGCAAGGCGCGCAAAAAAGCGGGATGGCCAGTGATTTTTATGAGCAATGTGATGTAGCGCAGTCTATTTTTGAACAAGCAGGTAGACATCTTTCTTTTGATGTCAAATCCATGTGTTTTGAAGACAGGCCGGAATTAAACCAGACCATTTATACTCAGCCTTGCATCGTCACTGCTGAAATTGCAATGTTTGAAAGCTTAAAGCATACCTACGATGGTTTTAATCCTAACGTTTTTGGTGGTCATTCATTAGGTGAGTACGCCGCACTGGTTGCAGCAGATGTTTTGCCGTTTGATGTGGCGATACAATTAGTCGCTAAACGCGGTCAATTAATGCATGAGACTAGCGTTGATGGCGCTATGGCAGCCGTTATAATGGATAAGCTGCCGTTGTCAGAATTAAGCGCCTTTGCATCAAATCATGCTATTGATGTGGCTAATGATAACTCGGTTAATCAAGTGGTACTAAGTGGTGAAAAGTCAGCATTGACGGAACTGGTATCCGAGCTTGAAGCGCATTATCATGCACAAGACATACGTTGTGTCATGTTAAAGGTAAGCGCGCCTTTTCATTCTCGACATATGAAAGACATTGAAGACATTTTTCATGATTTTTTAAGATCGCATCAAGACAGTTTTAATGCATCAAAAGCGAATTGCGTGGTATCTAATTATTTAGGACGTTTTTATCAAAATGATGCATCCGAAATCATTGATTCTTTAGCCAAGCAATTATCTGGCAGTGTTAAATGGCGTGATAACATGGACGCTATTGTTTCAAAATCCTCTTCAATTTTAGAATTAGGGCCTAATCGACCTTTACGAGGTTTTTTTAAAACGTTAGGTGTGGATATTATTTCAGTTATTAATCAACGCAGCGCAAGTAAAGCGTTTGCCTAAGTTAGGGTATTTATTATGCTTTACATACATGGGGTGGGACACTTTCATCCTGAAAACAAATTGGATAATGCATTTTTTGAATCGCTTGAAATTGATACAAACGATAACTGGATAGTTGAGCGAGTTGGGATTCATGAACGGCGTACTGTCTTGTCTTTGAATTATATTAAACAAACAAAAAATATTGAGTTACAAAAAGCATCTGATAACGCAACGCATAGTTTAGCTCAAACGGCTGTACCTGCTGTTGAAATGGCGTTAGAACGTGCTGGGCTTACATTAGCTGACATTGGAATGGTCTTGGCTAGCACGTGTTCTCAAGATCATGTTTTACCAGCAACCGCCTGTTTAATTGCCTGTGAATTAGGCATTACTAATGTCCCTTGTGTTGATTTAAACAGCGCATGTTCAAGCTTTGCGACACAAATTCACTTTGCTGCGAACATGAGTGTTGAAGGAAGTCCGGATTATATCTTATTAGTTCAGGCAGAAAATTGGACTAAAACCGTTGATTACAGTGATCGTAAAACATCAGTATTGGTTGGCGATGCAACGGTTGCAACCATTGTGTCAAAAAAGCACGTTGCTGCGATGAAAGTAACTCATACTTACATTGAATCAGATCCGTTAAATTGGAAAAAAGTGACCATTCCTAGTTGGCAGCATTTTAGTCAAGATGGCCCTTCAGTGCAAAAATTTGCAATTAAAAAAACAATTGCTACGTTTAAAACATTGCAAGAGCGCGTTGATTACCCAATGGCGGATAATTATTTTATTAGCCACCAAGCCAACCTTACCATGCTTAAATCTGTCTGCTCTAAGCTCAATATTTCAGAGAAAAACCACTTATATAACGTTGATTTTTATGGGAATTGTGCCGCTGCGGGCGCACCATCTGTTTTGTCCCAAAACTGGAGTAAGTTTAGTGCTGGCGATAAATTAACGGTTGTGGTTGTTGGTGCTGGTTTAACGTGGGGCGGCATGACCATAAGCATTAATTAAAATAATAGGCCTATTCTTTGCTATACTTATAATTAACATGGATGTTTTTACAGATGTTTATTAAAAACATGCGGTTACTTATACAAGGAGGCAGTTCATGGATCTACTTATTTTACATCCCACCGCAACCTCCCAATGGCATGCATTACTTAACGATGCGCAAGCCAGCAGCCAATGTTTTCTCAATGAAGAGCTAGAAAGTTATTTGGTTTTTCTCTTAATGCGATTTAATCAATCTCCCCACATAGCAAGCAGCGTATTAGCATTGGACTTTTTGAAAGTGTCGCAAACCCCAGCAGGAAAAATAAAACGAGATTTATTACAACAAGTGGGCGATCAAAGTTTATTGTTTTCTGGTTTGTTTCCAGGTCTAGCCAAAAAAAAGCATGTATCGGTAGATTATTTCATTCAAATTGGCAAGACCGCTTATCATACTGTTGCTGAGCAGGATGCCTGTGATTTATTTCGGGCCTTAAGCATACATTTTAAATCGATGAGACGAGTATTATCAGCCATTCAATCTGGTCATTGATCTGACAATACTTTTTGGGTATATCTAAGAACTTTTGCATGCTTTAATATAATCTAAATTATTTTAAAGGATTAGCATGGAAATTCAAAGGATAGGTATAATTAAAAAAACATTTGGTGATGATACGACGATGCCAAAGGTATTATTTATAACCTTAATGTTAATAAACTTAGTAAGCTTATTATATTATTTTTATGACCCTCAGAGACAAATTTAGCAATTAGAATATGTTTTAGGGAAAAATAAATATGCTCAGTTTAATGAAGAATTATTTATAAGAGATTTCTTTAAAGATAAAAAAGATGGTTTTTTTCTTGATGTTGGTGCAAATCATTACAAAATTAATAGCACAAGTTATTATTTAGAAAAACATTTAAACTGGAAAGGTATTGCGATTGATCCTTTAGTTGAATATGCCGACGACTATAAAAAATTTAGACCTAATACACATTTTTTAACGTATTTTATTTCTGATAAGTCAGACGTTCAAAACATTTTATATACTCGATTCCGCAGTTTTTAGTTCTTG
>CAWVYD010000089.1:0-7364 GCA_963934185.1 uncultured Legionellaceae bacterium
ATATTGCTAACGCCTCTAATCCAAATTTAATCATTACAGTTGATAATGGTATTGCCAGTTGTGATGGCGTTGATGCTGCAAATAAACTGGGCATTGATGTTATTGTAACGGATCACCATTTAAGCCCTGATGTTTTGCCAAGTGCTGTCGCGATTGTAAACCCCAATCAACCCGGTTGCGACTTTGAAAGTAAGAACATGGCTGGCGTTGGTGTGATTTTTTACGTGATGCTAGCATTACGTAGGAAATTAGCTGACAAAAATCATTTTCAAATGACAGGCATTTCCCCTCCTAATATGGCTAGTTTTTTAGACTTGGTTGCTTTAGGAACCGTGTCTGATGTTGTGCCATTGGATAAAAATAATCGGGCATTAGTGGCTCTGGGCGTTGCTCGTATTAAAGCGGGTAAGTGTCGAGCGGGGATCAGCGCGTTAATTACTATTGGCAAACGTGAAGCGACAACGCTACAAGCAATGGATTTAGGATTTGTTGTTGGCCCGAGATTGAATGCGGCAGGGCGGTTGGATGATATGAGCTTAGGCGTTGAATGTTTAATAACACAAGATAATAATACCGCACAAAAACTTGCCCAAACCTTAGATGAACTGAATATTGAACGTCGGCAAATTGAAAGTGATATGAAAGAGGATGCCTTTGGTATTATTAATTCGCTAAATTTAAGCGAAGATAAAATGCCATTAGGTTTATGCCTGTTTGAAGAAACTTGGCATCAAGGTGTGATAGGGATCATTGCCGGACGTTTAAAAGATCGCTATAACAGGCCAACCATTATTTTTGCTAAAGGTGACAGTAAAACCATTAAAGGATCGGCTCGCTCCATTCCTGGTGTACACATACGTGATGTATTAGACGCCATTTCAAAACGGGATGATTCCTTAATTGATAAGTTTGGTGGTCATGCAATGGCAGCCGGCTTAAGTCTTCCAATCAATAAATTAACGATATTTAAGCGTGCTTTTGAGGAAGAATTAGCAAAGCACATGTCAATTGATGATTGCGTTGGCAAATTGTTCTCTGATGGCGCATTGGCGGGGCAAGATTTTTCATTAGCGACAGCAGCAATGATTGAACAAGCAGGGCCATGGGGCCAGGAGTTTCCTAGGCCATTATTTGATAATGAGTTTGAACTGATTGAACAGCGTTTGCTTGGCGGTAAACATTTAAAAATGACTTTGAGATTAACCGACAGCTCCGAACTTATTGAAGCGATTGCGTTTAATGTGGCAGAAGGGCATTGGCCAAATTATCGGGCCAGAAAAATTCATTGCGCGTATTACCTTGATGTGAACCGATATCAAGGACGCTCTCGTTTACAACTTATGGTAGAACACCTTGAACCACTCAGTTAAAAAAAAAATAAATCCACGTCGCGTTTGTGTGGCGCCTATGATTGATTGTACGGATCAATATTTTCGTCAATTTATTCGTCAGATTTCTTCAAAAGTATATTTATATACGGAAATGATCACCTCACATGCCTTGTTAAAAGGAGATCATAAACGGTTATTAGAATTTGATGACATTGAGCACCCAATCGCTTTGCAAATTGGTGGTAGCGATCCGAGTGATTTAGCATGCGTTGCTAAATTAGGTGAAAGTTTTAATTATGATGAAATTAATTTAAACGTCGGCTGTCCAAGCCCTCGCGTTCAAGCTGGCCGATTTGGCGCTTGTTTAATGAAAGAACCAGAAACGGTCGCACGTTGTGTAGATGCCATGATAAAAGTGGTTAATATTCCTGTTACCGTTAAAACACGCATAGGCGTTGATGAACTAGACAGTTATGAAGCGTTTTATCATTTCATCAAAACCGTCTCACAAGCAGGCTGCAATGTATTTATTGTGCATGCACGTAAAGCGTGGTTAAAAGGTTTAAGTCCAAAACAAAATAGGACAATTCCTCCACTAGATTATGATTTCGTACACCAAATAAAACGTGATTTACCACACTTAGAGATTATTGTTAACGGTGGTATTAATGATTTAGACATTAACAATCAGTTTTCTAGCTTAGATGGAATGATGATTGGCCGTGAAGCATACAGTAATCCCTATCATTTAATTAACGTGGATGAACATTTTTACGAAGAGAAATCAAAAGGGCGTTCTCGTCTAGATATTATTAATGCTTTTGCACCTTATGCTGAAAAGTCTTTGCGAAAAGGATTGCCTGTTAGTATTTTATTAAAACATATCTATGGGTTGTCTCATGGATTGTCTGGCGGCAGCGCTTGGCGGCGGCATTGCGCAGAGTTAATAAAATCTTATTCAAAAACAAAGCCATCTTACAGTGATTTTATTTCTAGATTTCCTAAGGCGTGTTGACAGTTTATTTTTTGATTTTCAAACACAAACATTCTACCGAAGGTATGTTTTAATCTATTCAAAGAAGTATCACTACTGGAGCACTGCCTATGGAGACACATAAAGGAACATGACATTATACGGCGGTTTTCTTTGAACTAAGCCTGCCTCATGGCCTAGTCTATCCAAGACGCTGTGATTGTTCCATTCGATAGGATAAATCATCCTTCATATGCGTGAGTGATAATGTCTGTTTTGTTAATTCAATGCGTTAAAAAATTAGTTGTTTTAATGCTTTTGATTGTCGGGCAGGAGGTGAAACTGCAGATGTTCGCGACCTTATTGCTCTCAAGAAACATAACAAGCATTTTTTTTCTGGCTAAATAAACTCTTTGCGATTAATTTAAGGTCAGTTAAGTTTATTACTTTAGTGAGAAGGTGACTTTAATTTGCGTGCGAGGGCTTAAGGTGAGTGTTGTGACTTTAATTTGAATGCGAGAACTTAAAGTGATCACGGTGATTATAAAAGTAACTACCATGATGCCTTTAGTATGATCAGCGGGTTTGTTGCGTAATTTAAATGGTGCTTAATGCTGATTTAGCTTTAATACAGACCGTTATTAACTATGTTAAAACTTACTTACTACGGCTGAATAAAAAACGCACACCTGCTAGTTTTGCGACCAGACTGGCGACTGGGTGTCGCGTAACACTTAAACGCCGCGCGCTTTTAAGGCCACTATACCAAGAAATTAATCGTGGACGCTAAGCAGCGCATCATTAGCTTAAGCCGCATGAAAGCCTGAAGAGCAAGCGGCTCTATAAGTCATTAAAAGAACCTTAGTAAACACTCATAATGGTGATTACTTTTATAATCACCATTATGATAAGCGATAAATCCTTGAATTCAAGTAGTAACTGCAATACCCATTTAAAATCAGAACAGCTTAAACATAACTCCATTTAAAGCCGTATTTTTTTCGTCTCTTAATAACGGCCTAGGAACGGTAAAGAACCCACTCTTGTTTGCTGTTGCCAATCGCCCATCTACTTGATGGGCAGGTAAAGCAGCCGGTAGGCTTTCTGATAATTCTCCCATCCATGCAAAGTGTTGGTGTCTATGAGCCTTGGCCTTAGGATGTAAATTTATTGTTTCAGACAGCTCGTTAGCAAAGACTAACAGGACGCGTTCATTGTATTTTTTATGACCCGTGACCTGTAATGTTTAAAAACAGCATCATTAAATATAAGGTTCATCTTCAGTTGTCTTCACCTCTCCTCACAAGCGAAGCCCTTACTCTTCGTCTTCAGGCGATGAATGACTAAATCCTGCTGGTTTTGGCGGCCAGCTTATAACCGATGATGCTTGTGCTTGAGGCCTTTCTTGTTCTAGCGCTTGCATTTGTGTGTTCCCTTGCCCATCTACAGCCTCTACGGGAAATAGGTTTTTTTTCATTAAGCTTGAAATTAGCCCAGCAAACTGGTCGGGAGATTTGGACATATCAATTTCTAATTGTCCTTTATTATTAATGGTAACTTCCCCTTTTTTTTGCTCTGCTTGCATTTTAATCTGCTCAAATAAGGCGTTTATATCTTGTTTTGACTCGGCATCTAAACCTTCTTTAGGTTCTAGCATTAGCTCAGACTCTATGTAATTAAGCTGAATAGAGGATAGCGCGGAATATTGGTTAAACTCCTCAAAAATGCATAAGCCATTATCTTTTAGTTGCCACTCTTTACCTATGATAGGCGCTATCTCAAGGAATTGTTTTGCCTGTGATTGATTTTCAAGATTCTCTTTGTTTTCTGTGTCATCGTCATCACTGTCGTGACCTTTGCAGCCCGATGCGCCCATCGCCCTGCACATACCACAGGAATTAGCCTTTTCCACTTTGTTAGCCATAACTTTCCTTTCTATAATGATAGTATCATTATAGCTCACTACGGCTTGTTGCGCGCATTAACGGATGAGGCAACAAAAGTTTTTACATTTGATGACAACGATTTTTTAATACGCCTGGCAACACTACCAACGGCATGTCGAAAATCATCAATGCACTCACCTCTAATGCACCGTATTTGAGCACGCGCAGGGCTTCAAATTTTTATTTTTGATCAATTCCAACAATAAGCCAATCACCATTACCATGATTTTTGGCATGTTGTATGGACCATATTTCACGTACATTTTCGGTAGCTTCATTATTTGAGCGAATGCTTGCAATAAACTCAACGCCGGCAATAACAAAGGCGCCATCATCAATCACATCCAGTAAATTTGCTTTTAAAGAAAGGACCTGTGTTTGTTGAGCCCCTTGCAATTGCACACGTTCATTTTCAATTTTTTGATATAATTCTGAGACACAGTACGTTTGAATGGTTGATAAATCGTTATTATCCCAAGCATTTTGTAATGTCATGAAATGTGATTTAGCGCCTTCAACAAACTTTTTTTCATTAAACCAGGATGGGTAAGAATGAGCGTTATGATGACTTCCGCCCATTCCTTCTTGCTTTCCCATAAAAGAATGCTCATTATTTTGGGCTTGTTGTTGCTCAAACGAAGCGTTTGATTGTCCCTGGTTGCCCGCCATTTTCCGCTTTTGAAACATTCGAAATAAAAAGAAGGCTGCACCGGCAAGCAAAAGGAAATCCATGCCTTGAAAACCATTAAAAGCACCGCCAGATAATAATGAACCAAGAAGCCCGCCCGCTAACAGTCCCATAAATGCACCTTTAAGCATACTGCGTTTGCCTGAAAAGAGTGAAGAACGGTTTTTTGATGTCGCATTAGAAAAAGAACTTGAACGATGGGCTGGACTTGACCATGATTTACCAAAGCTTCTGCCTCCACCAAAACGACGCGCTTCCGCACTTGTCGTTAATAACGCCATTGAAATGAAAATCGTAATAAAGATAAGTATTTTAGAGTTCATTAAATTACTTCCAAACAAAAAATATAAAGAACCATTATACACGGTAGAAATAAAACGTTCCAAATTCTAACAATAAAAGCGTGATTTATTTTGTTGTTTTGTTTAAACTTTTATTTTTCTTAAAACCAATAAAGAATCCTTAATGAAATCACTTATAATTAACCCACTTCCTATTTTTGATGATAATTATGTTTGGTTAATTGAGGATCATCAAACTAATCTCGCTGTGTGCGTGGATCCAGGTGATGCTTTTCCAGTAATAAGTTACTTAAAACAACACGCATTAACACTAGAAGCAATATTGATTACTCATCACCATGACGATCATATTGGCGGGATTGCTTTATTACTTGAAGCTTATCCAGAGTGCAAAATTTACGCACCCAATGATGACGAAATTACAAATGTAACGGTTCGCGTGCACGATAATGAGATTGTTAAATTAAAAACAAATAACTTAACGTTTAGCGTTATGGAAACGCCAGGGCATACAGACAGCCATATTTGTTATTTTTCAGATAACGAAAACCATCCACCGCTATTATTTTGTGGGGATACACTCTTTTCTGGCGGTTGTGGTAGATTATTAGGCGGCACCGCAGAACAATTATTTAATTCATTACAACGCCTTGCAAAATTACCCAGCCACACCAAGGTATTTTGTACTCATGAATATACCCGTGGCAATTTAGCGTTTTACCAAAGCCTTGCAACATCAAACAAACCACTTATGCAATACATTGACAAACTAAGCCAACAAACAGACGCATTAAGCTTGCCTAGCACTCTAGAGAAAGAACAGGAAATTAATCCTTTTTTACGCTGTCATACCAAAGAGCTGCAAGAACGATTTAAAACGGAATTATCTGTTTTAACCCCCCTTTCCATTTTCACCTATTTAAGAACCCTGAAAGATACTTTTTAAAAACGCATTATTAATATTCTATTCTGACAAAAAAATAGACTTTTTTCGTATTATCGGTATAATTTTTAACTCTACTCGCCTCGGTAAGTCTATGACCTTGATGAAACGTTCACTCGCGCTAATAGTTTTTTTGATTTTGAGCCCATTGAATGTCAACGCATCCAGCGATGCCTGGCAAGCACTTGCGCGCACCTTTAAATTAAAAGATCAATCAAATCAATCAGAAGTAAAAAAACAAATCAAATGGCTTTTAGCACACCCTACGTATATAGATGATTTCGCAAGAAATTCAGCACCTTATTTGTACCACATTCTTGAAGAAGTAAAAAAACGCCAACTGCCAGGTGAATTAGCTTTACTACCTATGATAGAAAGTAATTATAACCCCTTTGCCTATTCTCATGCGGGGGCGGCTGGTCTTTGGCAATTAATGCCTGGCACCAGCAGTGGTTTAGGCATTAAACAAAACTGGTGGTACGACGGACGAAGAGGTGTTGTCTCTTCCACAAATGCTGCGCTTACCCATATGAACTATTTGAATCGTTTTTTCAGAGGTAACTGGGTGCTGGCTATTGCAGCTTATGATGCTGGCGAAGGAACCGTACAGCGCGCCCTGCGTAAAAATATAGCCAAAAACTTGTCAACGGATTTTTGGTCCCTGCCCTTACCCAGAGAAACCAAAGCCTACTTACCACGGTTACTCGCAATGGCTAGCATTATCAAATACCCGCGTTATTTTGGCATTAATTTACCTCCAACCCCCTATCAGGCTTATTTTTCACAAGTGCCTATTGATACGCAAATAAATTTACGCCAAGCAGCCAAATTATCACACATTCCATATGATGAAATGCTTAAACTTAACCCTGGCTATAATCGTTGGACAACCTCTCCTGTAAAAGGCAGTGATTTTTTATTATTACCTATCGATAAAACGGAAACATTTAAAAATAATTTAAAAATGCTCCCTAATAATCATTTTATGGGATGGATGCGCTATGAAGTTAAAAACGGCGATAACTTAAGTACCATCGCATTTAAATACCATTCCCGTATGAAAATAATCAAAGATATCAATCATTTAAAAGATAACAGGCTTAAAATTGGTTCAAAATTAATAATCCCTCATACGAATAGCCGTAACCTAAGCAGCCTATCAGAAACCAAACGCGATTTGG
>CAWVYD010000090.1:0-7239 GCA_963934185.1 uncultured Legionellaceae bacterium
TTCTAAAAACGTTATTGAAAAGGGGTAACATCGCCTTTCCCTTCACGAATAATCTTGGGTCGCTCACCGGTTAAGTCAACGACGGTTGTCGGTTCATGCCCACAATGACCACCATCAATGATTAAATCCACTTGTAGACCTAATAGGTCGCGAATGGCTTCTGGTTCACACAATGGAAATTTTGCTTGTGGCAAAATCAATGTCGTACTCATAATGGGTTCTTCCAAGTGCTCTAACAGCGATAATGCAATTTGGTTTTCTGGTACACGCAAACCCAATGTTTTTCTGCTGGGATGAAGCATACGTTTTGGCACTTCTCGTGTTGCATGCAAAATGAAGGTATAAGCGCCTGGCGTAAATGCTTTAAGTAAACGAAACGTTGCATTGTTGACCTTTGCATACAAACTGATTTCAGATAGGTCGCGACACACCAAGGTCATATTATGATCCTTATCGAGTTGACGAAGTTGCCGAATTCGCTCTAATGCTGGTTTATGGCCTAAACGACAGCCTAGCGCATAACCGGAGTCTGTTGGGTAAACAATTAACCCCCCATCCTCTATGATACTTACCGCTTGTCTTAATAATCTTGACTGAGGATTATCGGGATGAATCGCAAAAAACTGAGTCATTTATACTTCTCCATAATGGGACTGTCCATAAGGGCTTTACATACTTTAGGCAATGAACCTAACCGTTTCATTGAATGTGGTGTTAATATTTCACCGTGAAAATCCGAACCAATTGAAGCTAACAAATCATACTTTTGACATAAAGCACTCAAATGAGAAATATCATCCCTTGGTGTTAAACCTGAGATAACTTCCAGAGCACTTCCGCCCATCGTTTTAAAATCAGTCAGTAATTCATTTAATTTAGTGCTGGTCAGTTTATATTTTTTAGGGTGTGCTAAAACAGCAACGCCACCTGCCTCCGCAATGATACGAAGTCCTTCGCTTAAATCAACCCAGTTTGTTCTAACGTAACCACACTTTCCTCGCTTTAAATAACGAGAAAAGGCTGTTTTCATATCTTTACAGTAGCTCTCATCGATTAAAATGCGAGCAAAATGCGGCCGAGCAACCAAATTTCCAGTGGCTAAACGAAGCGCTTTTTCATAACCATTTTTTAACCCCATAGTTTCTTCTAATTGCTGCCCTATCGCAATCGCGCGAATTTGCCTCATATCTTGTTGTTTTTTTAGTAAGGTATTTAATGAACCTGACGTTACGTCTATATCCAATGCGACGATATGAATAACCTTATGATTCCAATTAACACTCAATTCAAAACCAGGGATCACCGTTAACCCTTTACTAGCACCATATTCTTGACATTCCATCACCCCATCAATCGTATCATGATCAGTTAATGCCAATTGCGTGACCCCATGCGCTAACGCGTAATCAATCAGTTGTGATGGTTCAAACGTACCGTCTGAATAAGTACTGTGTGTGTGTAAATCTTGCATCAATTATTTACTCTTAACTTATTGTTAATTAAAAACATTCATCTAATAAAACCTTAAAAATTCACGGCCCAATCTAATGTGCTATAATCGTAAGTAACATTCATTTTTAAATGCCTTTAACATCATGAAGTTACTATTTGATTTTTTTCCTGTCATGCTTTTTTTCATTGCTTTTAAATGGAAAGGCATCTTTGTCGCCACAGCCGTTGCCATCGGTGCATCAATGTTTCAAGTGATTGCTCACTGGTTCTTACACCGACGTATTGAGAAAATGCATCTTATCACATTTGTTATGATCAGTGTTTTAGGTGGTGCCACCTTAATTTTCCGCGACCCTGTTTTTATTCAATGGAAACCCACAGGTATATACTGGATCACAGCGCTTGTATTTTTAGGAAGCCAGTTTTTTTCAAAACAAACCATTATTCAAAAAATGATGGAAGCAAATATTAGCTTACCCGACCTTATCTGGCGACGGCTCAATTTGGCCTGGGTGATGTTTTTTACCATTATGGGCTTTGTTAATATATATGTCGCGACACATTATGACATGAATTCATGGGTAAACTTCAAACTTTTTGGTGGCTTAGGGGCTACGTTTGTATTCATTATATTGCAATCCATTTACCTTGCCAAACACGTAGAAGAAGTAAAAGAAGACACAGAACTCTCAACGTAAAAGGGAAGCAAACAGATGCGTATATTACTGGTTGAAGACGATGAATTATTAGGCGAAGCTGCACAAGCCGGTTTAAATCAATACGGTTATACTGTCGATTGGCTTAAAGACGGTGAATCAGCAAAACTGGCTTTACGTAATGAATCTTTTGACTTAGTAGTTCTCGACTTAGGTTTACCCAAACTTTCTGGTTTGGGGCTGCTTAAATACGTTCGCTCTTCCGGTAACAGTACCCCTGTAATTATATTGACAGCTCGAGAAACCATTGAAGACAGAGTAAAAGGACTTGATTGTGGCGCGGATGACTACCTAACAAAACCTTTTGATATTAGCGAACTCTCCGCCAGGATACGCGCGCTTATTCGCCGCTCTGCTGGGCGCGCAGATTCAACCATTGTCTATGACAACATAGAACTTGATCCTGCAGCGCATTCCGTTTATCAAGACGGTGAGGAAGTTAATGTACCCAGACGAGAATTTGCCCTGCTTCAAAAATTACTTGAAAACTGTGGCCACGTTTTATCTAGAGAACAATTAATGCAAAGTGTTTATGGCTGGGAAGAGGACGTTGAGAGTAATGCCCTCGAAGTACATATCCATAATCTTCGTAAAAAACTAAACGCCGGCTTCATACGCACCATACGCGGCGTTGGTTATATGGTTGAAAAAGAAAAAAAAGAAGGGTAGGACCTACTTGTGAAAATTTCAATACGTAAATTTTTATTGGTTAATCTACTGCTTGCCATAACCATAACCACCACACTAACGGCCATTGGTAATTATTACCTCGACCAAAAAGACATTCAAGAACATTTGGATGCCTTAATGGCAATTACTACCATGTCTTCACAAGCATTATTAGGTAATGACCTTCACAGTCGTTCATTAGATAAAATTCAAGATGATTTAGATGAAATCCCTGAGAAAATAGAAAGTTACTTCCAGTACCGCTTTTTAAATGATGGCACGCCACTGTCTTACATTAATAAATTTAACTTTCAAATATGGAGTGATCAGGGCAAGCTTTTGCTTCATTCCCCACAGGCTCCCCCACTTCCCTTATCCATTGAGAAAAATGGCTTTAGCAATAGAATGGTTGATGGACAAGATTGGCGAATCTTCACGTCTTATAATGCCAATGCCGGTTTTCGAACCGTCGTTGCTGAACGCTATGACACCCGTAATGAACTTGGACATCGCATCGCGCAAGATGATTTATACATAATGTTATTAACCTTTCCCCTGTCTGGGCTATTAATATGGATAATTATTGGTAAAGGCTTGGATAGTTTAGACTCCGTCGCTAAAGAGGTGGCTAACAGAGCACCTAATCAATTGGAACCGATGGATCTCGAAGGCGTTCCAGATGAAATACGTCCTGTAATAGACGAACTTAATAAATTATTTAATCGTCTTAATGATGCGTTTGAACGTGAAAAACGTTTTGCTGCAGATGCTGCTCACGAACTTAAAACACCGCTGGCCGCACTTAAAGCGCATGCCCAAGTAGCATTAGGCACAACCAACGCAACAGAGCGTAATAATGCGCTTAAAAAATTAGCCCAAGGGGTTGATCGAAGCTCTCATATTATCCAACAATTACTGACCATGAGTCGATTAGTGCCTGAAACGACGCTGATTAATGATATGAGTAATGTGAATCTAAGCAAATTATCCATAGACATCATTGCCATTTTAGCGCCCAACGCCATTGAAAAAAACATTGAAATTGCGTTAGATTGCCCCAGGAAAAAAATTAACGTGTCTGGTAATTACACCGCGCTAAGTTTATTGGCACGTAATTTAATTGACAATGCCATTCGTTACACACAAGAAAAAGGTACGGTAACCATAAAAGTAAATCAATCTGATGACCATATTCGATTAAGTGTTATTGATGATGGTCCTGGTATTCCAGAGGGATTACGAAGCCGGGTTTTTGAACGGTTCTTTAGAGTGCTTGGCAATAAAAGCCCTGGCAGTGGCTTAGGCCTTGCCATTGTTTCTCAAATAGCCCTCCTACACCAAGCCAGCATCGAACTGCATACGCCAGAAAGTGGTAAGGGCTTACAAATAGACGTAGTTTTCCCCAAACAAATTAAACTCTCTAACGAACCGGACTAAGTTCATTTAGCCCCAGGCGAATTAAGTCATCAACGGTTTTATCATCACACGCAATGCGATTCATGGCTTTTTCTGCGACTTTGGCTGCGTAACCCAATGATACCAGCGCTTGACATGCTTCGTCTTTAGCAATAGCAGATGATTGCTGCGTAGTTACTTGATCATTGCTAGCGGCTGCGCTTCCAGATAATACATCGGACAGGCAATCAGATAATTCTATGATCAATCGCTCGGCCGTTTTTTTACCAATACCTGGCAGTTTGACTAAGGTCGCACTGTCTTTTTGCTCAATGACTCGCACAAATTCTAAAGTACTCGTGCTGGATAAAATGCCTAATGCCACTTTCGGTCCAATGCCGCTTACTTTAATTAACGTTCGAAACAGTGCCCGTTCGGAGCGATCATGAAAGCCAAACAAAGCAAGCGTATCTTCCCGGACAATGGTTTGAATAAAACAGGCATACGCATCCCCGTATTCAGGCAAACTAAAAAAGGTGGTTAATGAAATAGCCACCTCATAACCAACCCCATTGACATTTAAGACTAATTGATTAGATGATTTTTCTAATAAAATGCCCTGTAACCATGCAATCATCGTGCGCCTTCCTTTAGTAATGCCATTAAGCGTGTGTTTGAATGAGCATGGCACACAGCCACCGCCAACGCGTCAGCCGAATCACTTTGAGGTACTTTAGCTAAATTTAACAGTTGCCGGATCATATGTTGCACTTGCTCTTTGGTAGCGCCGCCATGACCTACCACTGCTTGTTTAATTTGTCTAGGTGAATATTCAAAAACTTTACCATCTTTTAAGGCGGCAGCCACCATAGCAGCGCCACGCGCTTGACCCAACTTTATCGCTGACTGTGGATTTTTGTGCATAAAAACAGATTCAATCGCAACCACATCCGGTTGATAGCTGAGCATGAGATCACTGATCCCATCAAAAATGTACCTAAGCTTAATGGATATGTCTGCCTCTGGTGTTTTTAACGTATCACAAAAAAGAAATCGTACCTTTTGCCCCTCTTTTTTGATGATCCCAACCCCTGTCATCCGTGACCCTGGATCTATTCCTAAAATAATGGTCATAATTGTTCAAATATTTCGTCAGCAATCTCTGCGTTTGTATGAACCTCTTGAACATCATCAAGATCTTCAAGTATATCGACCATGTTTAAAAGTTTTTCTGCAGCTTCAACGTCTAATTCAACCGTTGTTGCCGGTTCCATGGTGAGGTCACTTTGATTCGATTCAAACCCCGCTTTTTTTAACGCCTCTAACACAGCGTGATAATCTTGCGCTTGAGTTATTACGCCAAAAAAGTCGCCTTCATCTGAAAAATCTTCTGCGCCAGCATCAAGTGCTGCTTCCATTAAACTGTCTGCATCATGTGTAGAATCGTATTGTAAAAGCCCTTTTTTAGTAAACAAATAAGCAACTGAACCATCGGTACCTAAGTTTCCGCCACACTTAGTAAACACATGACGTACTTCAGATACCGTACGATTTTTATTGTCTGATAAACAATCAACCAATACAGCTACGCCATTGGGTCCATAACCTTCATAACGCATTTCAACCATATCGGCACCCTCTTGATCGCCAACGCCGCGCTTAATGGCATTATCAATAGTGTCTCTTTTCATGTTTGCTTTTAATGCTTTTACTAAGGCATCACGCAAACGAGGATTTGAATCTTGATCATCGCCTCCCATTCGAGAAGCAACCGTTATCTCACGAATAAGTTTCGTAAAAATTTTGCCTCGTTTTGCATCTTGAGCGCCTTTTCTGTGCTTAATGTTTGCCCACTTACTGTGTCCAGCCATAACGTTACCTTATCTTTTTTTTAATAAAAACATTTTACATTAACCTGATGCGTATGATAAATATAATTTTATTTTTTTCAATTCATAAAAGGAATTAACTCTTGCTTGCATATTTTTCTCATAAATCCTTTAGCAAAATTGATAAATATTCCATCGTGACAGGCAGTACTATCTTACTCTTAGCATTGTCCATGTATTTAATAAATAAAACAATTTATCAATATCAAGGCATTGAATATATTCCCTTCAAACAAATAATTCTTTCTGTATTAAATTTAGCGTTATTAAACATAGGTTTTTATCATACACTACGGGCTAATCACCCCATTTTAAATTTTTTAAGCCGGATTAATTTAATTTATTTAATCCTTTTCATAATGGTCATATATACATCAGAAATTCAATTAACACCTTTTTCAACCATAGACCCTGTATTACTCTCCGCTGATCGCGCCATAGGCATTGACACACCAAGAATTTTACAGTTTACACATCGGTACCCTTTCTTATTTGACAGTTTTACTTTGGCCTACAGTGCACTGGGACCAGAATTAACCATAACGTTACTGTTAGCCGCTTTTTTTTATGACAAGAAATCACAAAGCCAACTCCTTTTTCTATTATTAAGCAGTACCCTTATAGGTTTTACTTTTTATTACTTTTTCCCATCAACAGCACCTGCAACACTAGTAGACAGCCCTCTTTTTTTAATTGATCAACATTATACTCACATTAAGTTTGATTTAATTCATGCGCATTTACCCATAGAAAGCTTTACGGGGGGGCTAATTGCTATGCCATCCTATCACTGCATTTGGATACTTATTTGTCAGTACTATCTAATGCGATTTAAATGGTTAGGACGAGCTATATTACCACTCAATGTCTGGCTGATTATCTCTTGCTTGTTTTTAGGTTGGCACTATTTTGTAGATATTTTAACCAGCATGGTCATTACACTAAGCTTAATTGTCTTCTCAAAAAGAATAACGACATGATTTTTAAAAAAATCATGTCCTACACTGGCCGTGTTGACAATTCGTTTTGGCGTGAAGGAGTCAGCTAGTTTTAGTGATATACCCCTCAGAGATCCCCTCATATTTAAATCAAAAAATAATAATTTAGCCTATTGATAT
>CAWVYD010000091.1:0-7187 GCA_963934185.1 uncultured Legionellaceae bacterium
TCAGTCATTCTAAATTGAACTCGCTATAAGGCACTAAGGCGCATTGACCATTCATCCCCTAATGCCTGAAAGCGTATTTGTTGTCTTTCTTGCTTTCAATTTACAAAAAAATACTCAAGGGAACGCGATTAGCTCTCCGTTTTTTTTGCAAATTTAAAGCAAGTAAGTCTAAAAAAGACACTTCCCTTCATTACGCGACGAAATGTCAACACGCCCTAGAGTATTCAAAGCGAAATGATGTTAATATGGTCACTTTTTTATAAGTGATCAATTAAGATATGAACCATAAAGCACGTAAACGATTTGGCCAAAATTTCTTGCACGACACAGCATTGATTGGGCGAATCGTTGATGTTATTCAGCCCTCAGTTCACGACAATCTTATCGAAATTGGTCCTGGGCAGGGGGCGCTTACCTTTCCCTTATTAGACGCTTGCAAGAAAATGACCGCGATTGAGTTAGATCGTGATTTGGTGGCTTATTTACAAAGTAAAGTGGAACCTGACCAACTGACTGTTTTATCTCAAGACGTGTTAACGGTTGATTTCAAACAGTTTTCAGGAAAACTCCGTATTGTTGGTAATCTTCCCTATAATATTTCAACGCCAATCATGATGCATCTATTGAGAGCGGACTTTCAAATAAAAGACATGCACTTCATGCTGCAAAAAGAAGTCGTTGATAGGCTCGCAGCGGAGCCTGGTACGAAACAATACGGACGTTTATCGATTGTGACGCAATTTTGTTGCGATGTGATCCCTCTTTTTAATGTACCGCCCACTTGTTTTAATCCTGAACCAAAAGTCATGTCAGCCATTGTTCGTTTGCTTCCTAAAACACTGACACATGAACAAACTCAATTGTTAGATAGGTTACAAGCCGTTGCTAAGCAGGCGTTTTCTATGCGCCGTAAAACATTACGAAACAATATGAAAGGCACATTAAACGATGACGACTTTACTCAATTAGAATTGGATCCGTCACGACGTGCCGAACAACTGTCTGTTGATGAGTATGTTAAAATTGCTCTCTATTTAAACGATATACAGAGCAATTGATTTTGTTATACTGACTTATCAGCAATGAAAAGTGCATGTTTATATACGTCGTAAATGAAATCAGCTATTGTCATTTACGACGTGTATAAAGGCTCAGGATGGTATAACAATGTTTCATAAAGATAAATCAAATAACTCAATGGCATCACTCAATGAAGTGAAACATAAACATAATGCGCTGAGAATGAGTCGATTGCTTTCTGTGCAGCAAATTTTTATTGTTGATAAACGTCAAGCACAAATAAAACTCTACCAATTGTTAAGTGATTTAGACAGCGTTAAATTTGAACGCTTGTGTCAAAGTCTTTTGTCAACATTAGCCAATTATCTCCAAGACTTACCCGAAACACGAAACAGTTACTTTTCGGGCAAAGGCGGTTTTCTCAATCATGTCTTAAGTCGTTGTGAGGCATCGATGCAGTCGTGTCGTGCTTACTTTATGAATGAACAAGGAAAAGCAGCAAAGGCGCTAAGCACGGAACAAAAATTATGGCTTTATTGCCTTTTTTCAGCCTCTCTTTTGCGTGGCATTGGCCGAGTGCTTGTTGATCTCAATGTTGAAATTTTTGATGGTATGGGCAAGCACCTTGGCCGTTGGGATCCAATGCTTGGCAGTATGCAAGAACAAGGCGCTCTCTTTTATGATTATGATTTTGATAAAGCCAATCATGACACGTTTCGCCGCAGAGTAACCTTAGTATTAGCAACCAAGCTTATGCCTAAAGACGGTTTAGCGTGGTTATCTAAGCAAAAAGACATCTTTGCTGTTTGGTTAGCCTTACTCGATGAAGACTTACGAGCTGCAGGCACGTTAGGCATTATTTTGGATAAGGCGGAAGCGGTTGCTATTAATCGATTCTTTCAGGAAAAAAACTTAGAAAAATATAATCAAGAAGCTGGCACTGGTATCGGCAGAAAATTCAGTGCACCGGAAGAAAATTTACATCAACTTGATTTTGGTGTAATTCCTCAGGAAGGGGCCGAATTTATTAAGTGGCTTTTAAAAAATTTGGGGCTTGGACGATTTATTATGAATCAATCACCTCTTTTAGCCGTGCCAGGTGGTTTTTTAATGTCAGCCGATGTCTTTAAGCTCTTTGTACGTGAGCACCCTCAATTTAAAAATTGGCAAAAAGTTCAAGATGCTTTCTCAATGATGCAGTTACATAACTTAAGTGTTGAAGGTAATAAAATACAAACTTTTAAAGACGTGAGAACAAACACCACACATTCAGGGATGGTCTTAAGTTCAGTCGGCGTTATTTTACCTGAAACGTTTAAAATGGTTGCCGATAATGGGCTTATCCTGCAAGTAAAACGTCATGACTCTGCAACCATTCAGCATGCGTCCAGTCATATGGTGGCTGAGTTAACGGCAGCGCAACCGATGCAAGCGTTATCAAAAGGTGGGCAATGGCTGGCCCCAGGCAGTTTAACTCAAATTATTATTTCAAATAAAAATAAAGGGGGTTGAGTTTGGATTATGTGATTGGTGACGTACATGGTTGCTACCAACCACTCATGCGTTTATTGGATAAGATTAAGTTTGATGAGAACGTTGATAGCTTATGGTTTTGTGGTGACTTTGTTAATCGTGGGCCAGATGCGTTATCAGTACTGCGCTTTGTCTCGACGTTAAAAGTTCAGCCGTGTGTTGTTCTCGGTAATCACGATCTACATTTTCTAGCCGTCTATTATGGCGTTAAAAAAAAGCACCCACACTTTGATGCGTTTGATGAATTAATCGATGCACCGGACGTGGCAAATTTAGTGAACTGGTTACAGTGCCAACGTTTAGCAATTTATAATAAATCATTGAACGTCTTATTAACCCATGCAGGGATCTGCCCAAATTGGAGCCTTCAACAAACTTTAGATTGTGCTAAAGAAGTTGAATTAGCACTTCAAAATCCAAATCAAATTAAAACGTATTTACTTGAAATGTACGGCAATGAGCCTTCCCTTTGGTGTGATGATATCAAAGGCCATGAACGCTTACGTTTAATCACAAATTATTTAACACGCATGCGATATTTGGATAAACAGTCTCACCATTTATTGCTTCAACATAAAACACTAACGGATGATGAGACAGCGTCACCTTGGTTTGATTTTGTTGAGCCTCGTCGCTTTGGCTGCGATCTTATGTTTGGTCACTGGGCCGCATTAGATGGACGAGTCTCTAAACCGGGTATTTTTGGCTTAGATACCGGGTGTTATTTTGGCGGCTCATTAACGGCTATGTGCATTCAAACCAAACAAAAATATCAAGTACCAGGTATAAGGAAGTTGTCTAAAACAATTCCGCTAAATAAATAAATTGTTTTGGTTGATGTATTGCGCAATGGTGCCACTTACAAACTCTTGAATACACAAGTCTTTTTTTACTGCGTGACGAACTTTTGTAGAGCGTATTTTTGTTTGTTCTTTAACAACAAAGGGTGAAAACTCTGTTTTTAGCACATCCGCTTGATAGAATTTATCAAAAGCAGCGTGATTATCAGGCCCTATTATTAATGAGTAATCATGCGAAGGTTGCTGATTTTTTAAGTAGCGTAGTAAGTCCAGTGAATAAATAGGGGTCGTACAATGAGGATTAATACCTACTTCGCAAGCAACCAGTTTAACGCATGATTGGTTAACGTCATGACAAAATAGTTTGGTCATTTCGCAGCGATGAAAGTAGGCGCTCATGTTTTTGCCAAAGGCATGTCGATAGGAAGGCACAAGCCACACTTCATCAAACGGTTCAAGGCATTGCTTGATGACATTAAGATGACCTAAAGTGGGTGGGTCAAAGGCAGAACCAAAAACGGCAATTTTCATAAGGATTCATATTTAATAAAGTAGGCTGAATAAATATTTTTTTATTCAGTAATAAATTATTGTTTATACTACGCGCGGTTATAAACTGCAACTTATGACCGCGCGCCGTATATACCAGCCAGATTGACAGCATTTTGAATGCCGGCAATGCTTGCATATCCAAAGGCCATGACGATGCTTGTACCTTCCATTGTTACAGCGCCACCAGAGCTTCCTTTTGTTAGCCAAAGCGCATGAGCCAGCGAAGAAGCAGAACGTAGAGCGCTGCCCACGCCTTTAATGGTACTTGTTCTGGCATTTTTCTCGATAGATATAAATGTTGGAACAGTGAATGCTGCCACTATACCTAAAATAGAAATAACCACAATAAGTTCGGTGAGTCTGAAGCCACTTTGTCTTTTTATTTTTTAAGGTTTTGCTGACATTAAACGGTGCATAGTTCGTTTAACAGAAGAATAAATTGTTTTTGGGCGTTGCCGATTAAGGTGGGGTCTGTGCAGCTTACGTATAAGGTTTGCTGCATAACTATGTTAGAGCCAATGTTTAATCGTTTTAAAGGAAGTTGACTGTTATCAGCGTGCAAACTGGGTAGCCAGCCATAACCTTGTTTACTAGCAATGAGTTCCATCATCATATTGAGTGAGTCCACATGCCATTGACAGCAATGATGACTACCATCAGAAATTTGGGGCAGGGTAAAGGCATCATGAATAATTTGACGGTGGTGATGAAGGTTATGCAGAGCAATGGGTTGATTATTCACATTATGATGTAAGTCATAGTCTGGATGAGCATAAGGATAACAATCCAAGGTGAACAGTTTGTCTGAGTCTATACGTATTTTATTACGAGTAATGGCGCAGTCCGCTTTACTACTTTGTAGAGCAATAGAATCAATATCTATACGAGTATTAATTAATATTACATGCGTAGATGGAAACAGTGTTTCAAATTTTTTTAAAGCAATGGCAAGCAGTTCTATAGGGAATAGCTCATCAACCATGATAATGAATTCATGCTCTGTGCCGTCTTTATAATGCGTAATAGCACTTTCTAGCTGACTTAATTGACTAACAATCTGTTTGCTACGTTTTAAAATCAGTTTTCCAGCATTGGTTAACTCGGCTTTTCTGCCTGACAGCTCAAACAGTTTTAAATCCATCAATTCTTGCATTTTATTAATGTTGTAGCTAATGCTGGACTGGCTTTTAAAAAGCACGTCAGCGGCATTGGCAAAGCTGCCAGTTTCAACAATGGTTTGAAAAATAATCCATTGATCCAGTGATATTTTGGGTAATGTTATGTTTAATTTTTTTTTTTCATACGATTTGGTAATAAAAGAGTCGTGTAGACAGTGTAGCTCATCTTTTAAATGTCTGTTTGTAATTTATTCTTTACATAAAACACGTAAAACCCGGCATTATCATGCAACGCATTTAAAGTTTGGTTCTTTACTTGTGCTTTCAATCAGTTATTTGCGCTATTAATTATTTCATTACCGTTACATAATGCTCGGGATTGTTACTAACCAATAAATTTTAGGAGAATACATTATGTTATCTTCAAACAATAAAGCAGTTTTAACCCCAACCCAAGCTGCTTTCTATAAGGCTTCAGGCACGACACCACCAAAAAGTGCAGCGCAACTTTTTCACGAAGCAGCAGGGACTAAGCCGCAGATGAGTACAGCAGAAGCAGTCTATCGCGCTATTGCCGAAGAAAAAAAGAAATCACAAGCAGCTTTAATAAAAGCTGAAACTAAGCCGGTTCAGTCTGAACAAGATGCATTACGTCAACAAGAAAATGATGCAATTCAAAGAGCAATAAACCTTTCTCAAAGAGAAGCGGCTGAATTAGAGCAAAAGCAAGCGGTGGTTGAGCCTACGGTCCAAACACCAACTAAAGAAGTTGAGCAACCGAAACTTATTACTCCTTTAGTTATTGTAGAAGATGTATCTGATGATGAAGAAGATGAAGTCGTTCAGTCAAGCAGCAGTGCATCAAACACAGCCTCTAGTGATACTCAGGCAGAGCCTAAACAAACACCTATGGATAGGATTAGAAATTTATTTACTCCTAAAAAAACAGCCACTACAGAGACTGATATTAAAGATGACGTTAAAGCTGAAATCAAAACGGATGTGTCAGCAGATTCACAAGATATTAAAGCGTTAGGCACCAGTTATGGGAAAATGGCGGCGGTAGGTGGTGGTGTTGCAGCGTTAGGATTATTAGGTGGCCTAGCTTACTTAGCAACAAAACGCGGCGCTGAATCTAAGACAGATACATCGTTAGGTCAAGACTCAAAAAATACTTCTTATTCTTCTTCTTCTTCAGTACAAACCTTTGCTAATGACGCGGCTAAAGTCATTAACGGAGTCACTGTTGAGGACGTAAAGTCCGATGATGAAGATGAGAATGAATCGAGCTTTAGACTAAAATAACAATGACATTTAAGAATGCGCGTCATCAGTGGCGCGCTTAACTTTAAAGATAACTTAAAAAAATGTACTAAGGAAATTATTATGCCTATTGATGCAAATGATACTAAGACAGTAAATCGAAAAAAAAATGATTTAGATGCTGCAAACACTTTATCAGGTGAAGCTACTCAGGCAGCATCTCGAAATAAATCAAATAATGATAAGATGGGAACGGGGATAAACGAACCTAAAATAAGCCAACAAGAACAAGAACAAGAAAAAGGACAAGAAGATGCGATGCGTAGCGTTGCGAATAATTATGATAAAGATGAAAAGGCTCATCTTATGGCTACCATGGGTATGTTTGCTAAAAAGCATTTATTAACCCCTATTAGCTTTAATTGGTTGAAAGCATCAATGTCTGTAATTGGTGAGGTTTTTAATGTGATTAAAGCAATTTTTGATAAAGGGTTATTAAACTTGTTCAATCTCGGCAGCATTATGGAGTTACCTTTATTAAAAGGTATTAGCTCACTGTTTAATGTTATTGGTAAAAAAGAAGACTCTCTGGAACAAGATGGGTTTGATGAAGCCATTAATACTGTCAAATCAGTAGCTGGCGGTTTAGTCAATTCGATTAACAGCGATGATATATCAACAAATGTTATCGAAGCTGGGTTACGTGCTGTAACAAGTACCATTGATACTAACGAGGTAAGTGGTGAACTTATCAATACATTTAAGAACAGTGACCTAGCAAAAAAAAGCGCTGAAATGATGTCGGAACTTGGCGAGCAAGGAGTTGAGTTTGTAGCCACCAAAGCAAAAGATTGGCTTAAAGTCGATGAGAATAAAGAAGTGATTAAAGAAGTGTTAAAAG
>CAWVYD010000092.1:0-7151 GCA_963934185.1 uncultured Legionellaceae bacterium
CTATCTTTTTAGACGCTGGCACTAATAACCAAACATTACTTGATGACCCGTTGTATTTAGGTTGGCGTAAACCGCGTATTCATGGGGCAGAGTACGATGCGTTTATTTTGCAATTTGTCAGCGCGATTCAAAAAAAATTCCCTAACGCCTTTTTGCATTGGGAAGATTTTGGCCGAGGCAACGCACGCAGCATCTTAGACAAATTCCAAGATAAACTGTGTACGTTTAATGATGACATTCAAGGCACCGGCGCCGTTACCTTAGCCGCCATATTGGCCGCAACCGATGTAACAAAATGCGCCCTGCCCAAAAACAAAATCATTGTCTATGGCGCAGGCTCTGCCGGTACTGGCATAAGCGATCAAATCGTTGATGCGATGATAGCTCAAGGCGCCAGCTCTGAAGACGCTCATAACTGCTTTTACTTACTTGATAGACAAGGCTTATTAGTGCAAGGTGACGGCAGCCTTACCCTTGCCCAAGAACCTTTTGCCCGCAGCCCGCAAGACATAAAAGACATGGGCTTAGAAGACAAAGAGTACATTGGCTTAAATGATGTGGTTAAAGCCATTAAACCCACCATACTCATTGGTACCTCTGCGCAACCCGGCGCTTTTTCACAAAGCATTGTCGAAACCATGAGCGAACACTGCGATCGTCCCGTCATATTCCCCTTATCAAACCCAACGGAAAAATGCGAAGCACAACCCAAAGACATTCTGCTCTATTCTAAAGGTAAAGCCTTAATTGCAACGGGTACCAATTTTGAACCTGTTGAATATCAAAATAGATTAACCACCGTTGCTCAATGCAATAACGCGCTTGTTTTCCCTGGCATCGGCCTAGGCATATTATTGGTCGACGCAAAGCGATTAACCAAACAAATGATTTGGAAAGCCTCTGAAGCGCTGTCAAAACATGCGCCCATTAGAAAAGATATTTTTGCCCCATTATTACCCTCACTCGATGAAGCCAAAATGGTAGCCAAACACATTGCACTCGCTGTGGCGCAGTGTGCCATTGAAGAAGGCTTAGCAAAAAAGAATACGCACGTTGACCTTAACGAGCACCTTGATACCGTGTTTTGGGAACCTGCCTATTTACCGTTTCGCCGCATGCTAGAAAAATAAGAGTCAACTTAAAAAACGCTTAACCACGTTATAGCCGCGCGAAGTATAAAAATGTGTACGTTCCTTAATTAACGTGTTTAAGCGAAAGATCATCAAGCTGCCATTTCGTATTAGAAAAGGCTTCGAGAATGGTCGGTATGGTAATATTTGGGTAGTGTTTTTTTACTAAGCGCTTGCGCATTTGTAACTGAAACGTTTGGCTTTGTATAAAGGGAATGGTATTGATTTGTATTTTTTTATCAAGCAAAAACATGGCAATTTTAGCTGCCGTGTATCCTTGCTCAACGCTGGCAACCGCAATGGCTAGATAGCCACCATCGTTAACAAACGATTCGTACAAACCAATGACGGGGATCTTAGAGTTCGCTAATGTCCATTGAATTAATTCAATGGGAGCTACCCGTTTACCGTTATCTCGAATGATGTGATACGTTGACAATAATATAACATCCGCTTTTGTTTGCGCTTGTAAAACAAAATATTTCCACTGGTTAAACGTCGCTGCTCTGTTGTGAGCAACCAGTTGAAAGCGTCCCCAATCGTCATCAACAATTTCCTTATCAAGTTGCTTCGCTGCCGAGGAATCGTCCGATAAATAATACAAACGACGCTCCTTAGGTAACATTAATGACAACACTTCTTGCACGACTTTAACGGGAATTTTTTCGAGCACGCCAGTTACATTACTTGCAGCTTTAAATTGGACTAAATCATCTGAATCCGTGATCCCCGCCAATACAATGGCATAATCTGCATCATCAATCAGTTTTTTTGCAACCCATTGCTGCGCATCCACATCAAAAACAATCAGCACATCTGGCTTATATCTTTTAATTAATGCCATGGCTTGCCGACTGACACGCCGCAAATAGGCCGGTGATGTTTTTCGTTTGGTGTTCATATAATACGAACGAACGTCAATGTAACGTTTTTTCTTAAAAACTTGATCAACCCCGGTTTCCAAGCCTTGAACCCACGACATGCTTGGATGATAGCTGTGAAGTACAAATACTCTTAATTTATGAGTACGCTGATAAATTAGAAAACCAAGCGCCAAAAATAAAAAAAGTACAATAAGCGTTAACTTTGATGGTCTTCGTATATAAGAGAACATTTAAAGGATCTCCATCATTTGCCAAACAGGGATGCTCATCAAAATAACAACAAAACGGATCACAGCAAAATACGCATTCATTTTTAACATTGGTCCTAATTGATAAGCCGATAATGGCTCCATCAATTCTTCAAAACATAAATAGTAACTGGACTGATAAGGAAACACCCAGCCTTCGGTTGATACAAGTAAGACAAACGAAATAAGCCAAGTATTTATGCCTGCATGTTCAGCCATAGGCAGTAACATCGTAAATAAGAGCGCCGGTGCCGCCATCGTACCCAGTAACAAACTACCTAGCCAACCGATGAGATAAATAAGCATCAAAAACAACACATTGCTGTATTCAGCAACGTCTTCAATCCATGACAAATAACCCACCAGCCAATCATCAATACCAATGACCTGAACGCAACGCATTATCCCGATTAATGCACCGAGGTAAAATAGAAAAGGCCAGTTTATGCCGAGTTTAAATTCATTTTTACCAAGCACACCGAGCAATAACAAAACAAAAAATATCGAAAAACACAGCCATGCTGATGAAATATGATGGAAAGAACTGGTTAATAAACCAACCATTAACACCACACAACCAACACATGCTACCCATTCATCCATGCGAAACGAACCAAGCGCTTTAAGCTCTTTTTGAATGCGCGTCATATCGACATTGACGTGTTTAGATACTTTAAATTGTAATTTTACGCCTATAAAAAACGCCAAACTCATCAAAAGACCAGGGAAGCTTGCCGCAACAAGCCAATGAACCCAACCAAATTGCCATTGTATTTGTTTTGACAGCATGCCAAACAACACAAAATTACTGGACTTACCTGTCAAAAACACAGCAGACAGTAAAATAGAGCCCTGAAAAGCGCAGCAAACCAAACTGTTCGCCAGCGGCCCCTTAGGCTTAAAATCCGCACTTCGGTTTAAATCATCCAAAAAAGGCGCCATAAGTGAAACCCGGGAACTTTGAGCTGACAACAGCGGCGTAATAAGCGCGCCAATAAAAAACACGAACCCTTGCAAAAAGAAAACTCGTTTGGGTAAATGCAAAAAAATTAGTAATGATAAACGGTAGAAAATACCAGATTTAACAATGACCGCCCCCAAACCAAAGACACTCATAGCAAGAAAGAAAGATTCGGACGCAAAACCCGACAACAAAACATGCTCTGGCGCTAAGCCTAATAAAATGGTCGATAGGATAATAAACACAGCCGGCACATAGTCTGGCACGAGCCGAAACACCCACATCATCAGCGCAGCAGAAAATACGACAATAAAATTAACTGAGGCCCACGATAAGCTGCTTTGTTGTAATAAAGACAAAAGGATGGCTGGCACAAGCATGCAACTACTCCAACCAATGATTTCTAATTTCGTTGCCATAGACTTTAATGTTGACACGTACCTAACCAAACCTTTAAAAAATATTCACCAAATAAAGTACACATGATACACATCGGTCATGACTTTGTCTTTTACTTCCTCCAAAGGCTTTGTTTTACATTTACTTAAAGAGATGAAGTTACCAATCAGCTTAAGTGCGCTCGGTATGGATGAACAACACGCCGACATAATGGCTCAAAAAGCATTTAATGACCCTTCCACCAACAGCAACCCTAAACCTCTGAGCATTGAATCAATTAAAGAAGTTTATCTAAAAGCCGTTAATGGCGATTTACCAAAATAAACTTTATTAGGGTTTGTTGACCATTCATTTTGTTATTTGTGATTGAATTTGACAAAAATTACTGGCAGTTCAAGCGCTTAGAAACGGGTTAGCATCAGCCCCTCGTTCATTTAAAAAATATCATGAAAAATAAATTAATATAAAGACTAGATTTTAATTTATTTTCTGGTAAATTAACTCGTCCTGAAATAAATATTATTTTTTCCCTTGTGGATAACCTATGACTAGGTCAATAAAGAATAGCCCCTATTATTCCTGCCTCAAGATATATAACCCATTGATTTAAAACAATAATAAACAGTGCCTTGAAAAAAAATATTATGCACAAATTCTGTGGGTAACCCTGTGAGTTAAGTCGATTCGACACGCTATATTCGCATAACGAAGGTTGTTCAAACTTACTATCATTATTGGCTTTTAATTAAATACATTTAAATTCGGAAAAATAACTTAAAATCAAGACTAGACATATTATTATTTTGTGTTATATTACCTGGTCTTTAAAATTAAAAAACCTCCTATTCACCCTGTGGATAATACAAGATACCTAGCCTTACACCCTCCCCCAAAAAACACGCGACAAAACCATTAACTCATTGATAAATAATTAATAAAATCCAAACTCACGAATCATATCTTATGCACATTTTCTGTGGATAACCTTGTGGATGAACCTCTAAGCCTTTACTATGGCTGCAAAACATCTGCTGTTCAAAGTTGCTCCGACAGCCAGCAACATAAAATACTGGACAATCCATTGCTTTATGTTAAAACAAACATTCTTTTTTTATGTTTAATCGATAAGGATTTTTATGAAGATACTACGTTGTATGCTATTAAGTATTGCTGCCAGTTTAAGTGTGAGCGCACACGCTGTGCTACCCGATAATTATCAAGCGCTTAACAGCGATCAAAAGCAAACGATATTATGGACTAATATTGAAGTAAGCCATCAACTAGAGCCATTACCAAAATTAAAAGAAAGCAGCTATTGGGATGCTTATACAGTCCTTAGTGGCTTGTTTAACTTAAAACCTTCTTTTGATTATTTTTATGATGAAGTACCTGAAGACCGAATTAAAATAATCCACGCAAATGGATCATCAGCCAAAATTAGCTTTGTACCTGCTTCAGGTCACCCTTTTACAGGCATTTATCAATCTGGTGGCATGGGCATTGCTCGTTTATCATTAGCAACGACACCAACGGATACGTCCTTTATTCCTGGCATGGCCATTAAATTTTTATTGCCTGATAACGCGTCTCTTAATTTGCACGTTATGAATCAACTAAGCGGCCAAGGAAAAGACTGGAACTTCTTTGCTAAGCCTTTCTCTAATAAAATTGATCATCCAAGTGGCTGGGTACTGAGGGCCATTGAAAAAATATTTTCCTGGACGCGATCCCCTGCCAATGACTTACCCGTTAAACATTTAGCGCAGTGGGACAATCAAGGCCATATTGTAGATGAACCAATATCACCTAAGCAACTTCACTTTAAACCTTCTGAGAACGTTTCAAACAGCATTGAAGCAACCTCGCGAGATGACTTTAGACTTGCTTTAGAAAATATTAAGGAAGGCGGTTTATATGACGTGTATGGCGATTTGGATGGCGTTGAATATCACATAGGTACGTTGATGTTAGACAGCCAATTGCTGGCATCTAACTACGGCGATAAAGACTTGTTTTTTCAGCACCGTCGGTAATACATAAGGCAACTTCCTAATACCCGTCAAACACAGTGATTTGTTTGACGGGTAAAAAAATTAAGCACTACATTTTTCAGGATCCAAGCCAACTTCACGAATGGCTGCTTCAACGTCTGCCATTGGGTATTGATAATCAGCGGTCGCTTTTAATATACCACACGCACCAGACTGGAAATTTTCATACGGCGTCCAATAGTCAGAGTTTGCTTTTACCATGACATCAAACGCTTGACGTGTATTCCAACCCGTTGTTGTAGCCATTAGATAGAACATGCGATTAAACACACCACTTGAATAATGCACGTCTAAACCATCACTGTATTTTTTAGCCGTATCAATGGAGCGGCCGTCACGGCTAGGTTTATCCATATAACGAAGTGCTTTATAACCACTGCTTTCTTTCATGATCATATCGCCAATCATGAAGCTTGGTGCTTTCTTCTCATCGTATGAATAATAAATCGCTGCCATGGCTGCCATATCAGAAAATGATTCATTCATGCCGCCTGATTGCGCGTAATACGATAAATTAGAATGTTGTTGCGTAAAACCATGACTGATCTCATGCGCGCCAACCCCCATGGACACCAAAGGATGCATCATCGTATCACCATCGCCGTAAGTCATTTGCTTACCATCCCAAAACGCATTTTCATACGCATTGCCATAATGCACTCGCATAACCACTTGCATGGTCGATCCATCACGATTGGTTAATGCATCAACGTTGTACCACTCTTTATACATATGATGAATAACGTAACCCACAAACATGGCATCATTACTTGGTGAATAGGCACCGTTTACTTTATCGTAACCATCAGCCTCGTAGCCTGTTTTATAGGTATTTTCACCATAAGGCTGCGCGCATTCAAATTTCATGGCTTTATTATTAGACGAATAATCACTGTCCATATCAATGACTTTGACTAACTTCGTTTCCATAAAACACGCAGATGAATCATCGTCTCGCGTAATTTCAAGTAGTGGGTAATCACCTGTGCTACCTGTATATGCATATTCGCCAACACGTTCATTACCACCGGCGCCCAGACCAAATGATTGATGCGTTATGGTTTTAATGTCATCCCATTGCTGCAAAGGCTTAAATGTTTTTGCATCAATAAACGCGCTGGGACGTTTTGGCATGGATTTATCCTCTTGCACTAGCATCGAGACCTGATAGGCCCAATGCGCTTTGTGATTGTCATCCACATAAACGACTAATGCACTTTTCTTTTCTGAAAGGCTCGCAGGTGAGTGCTCAGACTCTAATTGAGCCAAAGCCTTCGATGATTTATTAAGGGGTTTTACGCCCAAATCAGACATTAAATTTTGATATACTGTGCCATTTGCGCTTGATTTTTGCGCTGAAAGTCCTTGCGCTTGCTTGGAATGAATAATGGCGTAACCACCAATGACAGGCACATCATCATACATTTGCTGTAAACGTTGATGATAAACTTGCTTGCTGTCTTTACTCTCAGAAACAA
>CAWVYD010000093.1:0-7079 GCA_963934185.1 uncultured Legionellaceae bacterium
AGATAGAAATTTTAGAAGTAGCCAAGAAATTTAATCCAATCTTAAAAGGCTGGATCTGACGTTCCGCACCAAAATTATGAATAAAAAATATTTCTAATGGTCGTAAACTGTTCAGATAAAAGCAATAAGAGATATCTCTTACAAGACACTAAGAAATAGATCAAATACATCACGGCTAAAATTTGTTAAAAATGTTTTTTTTTTCAAAGTAGCCAGCCATGCAATTAAATAGTGATAACGTAAGTAGTGAACAATTGGGGCATTTGGGTTTGGTTGCCGCTACGATTAAAGAGTTAGGTTTAATAGAAAAAATCGACTCTCGCCTTTCTTTAGATGAGTCAAAGGGAGGTATTGTTAGCTTTGGTCGTCGAGCAGCAGCGATGGTGCTAAATGGACTTGGTTTTATGAACAGCCGTCTGTGCATGACAGCACATTTTTTTCAGGATAAACCCGTTGCTCAATTATTAGGTGATGAAATAACGGCAGATAATTTAAACGATGATTGCTTAGGACGATGCCTTGATAAAATAGCTGAATATGGGACGACAAAATTATATAGCGAACTGGCTTATGAAGTAGCTAGAGAACAAAACATATTGGGTAAACGCATGCATTTGGACACAACGAGTTTTGCTTTACAGGGTCGTTATGACATTGAGTCAAGCGACGATACCATTAATCCTACATATGGTTATTCAAAAGATCATCGACCTGATTTGAAGCAAGTAATGTTGTCACTAACCCAAGGCGGAGAAGCAAATATCCCGCTATGGATGGAGTCTCTGGATGGTAACAGCAGTGATCAAACAAGTTTTCATGAAACCGTTAAACGTATAAAGCAGTTTTATAAAGAAATGGAAAAAGCCCCAGAAGGCCATTGTTTTATTGTTGATGCTGCTTTTTATGTGGCTGATAAATTACCGGAACTTGATGATGTCAGCTGGATAACACGTGTTCCGGCTAAATTAAAAGAAGCTAAAGAATTACTTAGCAGCACATTAGAGAAGAAAGAATGGGAAACATTTGACCGCCATTATCGAGGCGCTATATACGAGAAAAACATTTATGGGGTAAAGCAGCGCTGGCTTTTAGTTGAATCAGAGCATGCTTTCATACGGGAAGAAAAATCTTTTTATCGACGAATAAATAAAAAAGCGCAAGTGCTAACAAAAATACTTTGGCATTTAGGCAACAAAGAGTTCAAATGTATCGATGATGCAAATTCAGCAATTAAGCCACATTTGAAAGGTTTAAAATATCACAACATTGATTACAGTATTAATCCAATAGAAAAATATATTGGTCGAGGCCGACCAAAACCAGGCGAAGAAAAGCAAGTTACTGGCTATAAAATAGAAGCGTTGGTTTCTACATCTCTTGAAAAAATCAAGCATGAAAAGCGGTCGTTAGGACGATTCATTTTAGCAACGAATAAGGTGAGTATTGAAGAACTTAATTCCCAAGAGATTTTAAATCAGTATAAGCAGCAATCTTGTGTTGAGTCAGGTTTTAAATTTATTAAAAGTAATACATTTGAATTATCAAGCTTTTACTTAAAGACACCTAAACGAATTGACGCCCTAATGATGGTGATGACGCTTTGTTTAATGGTTTATAATTTTGCTCAGTATCAAATGAGAAAGTGCATTCAAGAAAATGATGATGTTATTCCTAATCAAGTAGGGAAGCCCATTAAAAATCCAACAATGAAATGGGTTTTTGAATTAATGCAGATGATTGCAGTAGTGACTATTTGTTCAGACACTCAAAAGCATAGGATCATTACGAATGTAAAAAAAGTGCACCAGAGAATTATTGCGTATTTTGGTAAGCATGCTTTAGAAATATATGGGTTGCCGCCGGACTTAAAAAATGTCGAAATTAACCATTTAAAGTATAAAAATATCAATCAATGGTGCGAAACGTAAGTTTAATCATAGCCCATGTTTTTATGTTTGTACAATTTTCTTTCATAAAGAACGATGTTCTTATTTTTCAACGACTAGTACGTCGATTCTCTGATTCTGTCTACTCACGTGTAACTATCATGTTTGCGGGTGAGGGATCTGTTTGCAAGCTTAGGTGAGCTCAGCGAACGCCTACGATTAAGCGCAGCTTAATTTATTGGCTGTAAGGAAAAAATAGATAACAAAGGCAGCAAATTTTAGAGGTATGCTTGTGTGGACATAATCAGAGAATCGAGGCACTAGCGATGAGCTTGTAAACCCATACGGCACAATAAATCATAGCTAATGGTATTTGAGAAAGAGGCAACGGTATCAATAGGTAATTCATCTCCCCATAAGATAACGTCTTGCTCAATGTGAACGTTACTCAATGAAGACACATCAACGTTTAACATGTCCATGGATATGCGGCCAATAATGGGGCAAGAAATGCCGTCAATAACAACAAAGGCCTCTGGTGTAATGTGCCTTGGATAACCATCCCCATAACCAGCAGCAACCGTTGCAATCGTCGTTGGTTTTACTGCCTGCCAATCTGCGCCATAGCCGACGCTATCGCCTGGTTTACAATTGCGTAACGCAATGATTTTACTAGAAAATGTCATGACTGATTGCAAACCAATCGCATTCGCACTTTTCCCTACTAAAGGTGAGCTACCATAAAGCATTATGCCTGGTCGAATGTACTGATAGTGGCTATCTGGAAACGATAATATCGCGGCAGAATTCGCTGTACTTAAAGAAAAGAAAGGATGGATACCTGTCACATGTTTAAAGATTTCATGCTGCTTTGTGACCTCAGGCAAACTATCCGCACACGCAAAATGCGTCATCAATTTAATGTCATCCGCCACCCAGTCACACCGGCTTAATGGCTTTAATGCTTGATTAAACCCATCTGTACTAAAGCCCAATCGATGCATGCCGCTGTCATGTTTTAACCACACATCAATTTTTTTTTCACCAGTGGCTCGCAATAACGCTTCAACTTGCCATTTTTCATGTAATACAATCGATAAGCGATGCGAGCGAATATCAGCAAGCTCATCTTCATTGAAAAACCCTTCCATCAATAAGATGTTTGACTGACACCCCGCTTCGCGCAGCTGGATGCCTTCACTTAAACAAGCGACACCAAAATAATCAACGTGAGCATCTAAGATTGTAGCGACATTAATTAAGCCATGCCCATAGGCATTGGCTTTAACCATGGCGACCACCCGCGCATTTGGCGCGTGTGCTTTGCTTACCTCTAAATTATGCAACAACGCGTTTTCATTAAGCGTTAATTTGCAACCTCTCACCCACCAAACTCCGTATTTTGGTATCCTTCAAAGGCTAAATCTTCAAAGCGAGTAAATTGACCTAAAAACGCTAAACGTAGTTTACCAATGGGCCCATTACGCTGTTTAGCAATGATGATTTCTGCCACGCCTTTATCCGGCGTTTCGTCATTATAAACTTCATCTCGATAAATAAACACGATGATATCCGCATCCTGCTCAATCGCTCCGGACTCCCGTAAATCACTCATAACCGGACGCTTATCCGCCCTTTGTTCTAAGCTTCGGTTTAACTGAGACAATGCCACAACCGGCACGTTTAATTCTTTGGCTAGGCTTTTTAAACTTCGTGAAATTTCTGAAATTTCCGCTGTTCGGTTCTCTACTTTAAAACCCGGCACTTGCATCAATTGAAGGTAATCGATAACAATCATACCCAGCTGCCCATGCTCTTTTGCAATTCGCCTCGCTCTTGCTCTCATTTCAGCAGGACTCAAACTCGCCGTGTCATCAATGAATAATTTAGCTTCAGACAACATGTTCACAGCAGATGTTACCCGCGGCCAATCTTCATCTTTTAATCGCCCACTTCGCACGCGGCTTTGATCAATTCGACCTAACGATGAGATCATACGCATGGCCAAAGAATCATCCGGCATTTCCATTGAAAAGATAAGTACTGGCATACCACTTTGAATGGCTGCATTTTCTGCCATGTTGACAGCAAACGTGGTTTTACCCATCGATGGCCGTCCTGCCACAATCACTAAATCAGAAGGGTTTAAGCCAGAGGTCATTTTATCAAAATCTTTGAAGCCAGTTGATATACCCGTGATATCACCATCGGAATGATACAACGCATCAATTTTCTCAATGGCTCTTGCTAAGACGTTTTTAATGATCTCAGGTCCACCTTCCGTGCCTGTTTGCTCAGCAATGGCAAATACTTTTGTTTCGGCAATGTCGAGCAATTCTGCTACTTTTCTACCTTCTGGATTGTAAGCCGTTTCGGCAATTTCATTCGACACAGCAATCAGCTGACGGTGCACGGACTTTTCTCGCACAATGTCAACGTAGGCAGCAATGTTTGCCACACTGGGAATACTGTTTGATAACTCAAATAAATAGCCTTCACCGCCGACGTTTTCTAATTCACCTAACGATTTTAACGATTCAGCAACGGTAATAACATCAAAGGGTTGATCGCGCTTACTAAGATCAGACAGCGCCTCAAATAACTGCCTATGCTCATAGCGAAAAAAATCTTCGGTGCATAACTTACCGCTCACTTTATCCCATGCCTGATTATCAAGCAGTAAACCACCCAAAATAGATTGCTCTGCATCCACCGCACTTGGCGGAGTTTTTAAAACATTCGCATTGCTGTCATTAGAAAATTTTTTTGCTTTGGTTTTCTTCGTTGTAGCGCCAATACTCATTAATCACACATCCCAATCTAAAATTACTTTGCCCGATTGCCCAGAAGCCATCGTTTCAAACGCTTGCTGATAATCATCAATAGGAAAATAATGCGTTAAAACCGGCGTGATGTCTAACTGACTTTGAAGTAGCGCAATCATTTTGTACCACGTTTCAAACATTTCACGACCATAGATACCTTTAATAATAAGGCCTTTAAAAATCACTTGGTTCCAGTCAATGCTTGTTTTATTAGGTAAAATACCCAGTAACGCAATTTTTCCGCCATAATTTAATGCATTAACCATGTCATTCACAGCTTGACCGTTACCCGACATCTCAAGGCCAACATCAAAGCCTTCGGTCATACCCAATTCTTTTTGTACCTTAGTAAGAGACGTTTTTTGTACGTTTACTGCGACCGTTGCGCCCATTTGACGCGCCATTTGCAAACGGTAATCATTAACGTCAGTAATAACAATGTGCCGTGCACCCACCTTTTTAGCAATGGCACACGCCATTAAACCAATGGGACCTGCCCCGGTAATAAGCACGTCTTCACCCACCAAATCAAATGACAAAGCCGTGTGCGCTGCGTTACCCAGTGGATCTAAAATAGCGCCTTGTTCATCCGACACATCGTCTGGTAATTTAATCACATTGCTCGCAGGCAAACTTAAATATTCAGCAAAACAACCACGCCGATTAACACCCACGCCTACCGTATTTCGACATAGATGTTGCTTGCCCGCTCGGCAATTCCGACATATTCCGCAAGTAATATGGCCTTCGCCAGACACCCTATCACCCACGGATAAACCGCGAACTTCATCACCAAAACCCACAATAATACCAGAAAATTCATGACCAATAACCATGGGCACAGGAATGGTTTTAGCCGCCCAGTCGTCCCATTTATAGATATGAATATCAGTGCCACAAATGGCTGTTTTTTTTATTTTAATTAAGACATCATTTGCACCAAAATCTGGCTGCTCAACGTCATCCATCCAAATGCCTGGCTCGGCTTTAAGTTTGACTAATGCTTTCATGTTTAAATTACTCCCAACTGTTTGCCAACTTTTTCAAACGCAGCAATGGCTTTATCTAAATGATGAATTTCGAGCGATGCTGACATTTGTGTTCGAATGCGCGCTTTGCCTTTTGGTACCACAGGAAAACTAAACCCTGTCACATAAATGCCCTCAAGCATCATAAAGCTTGCCATTTCAGACGCCAATTTTGCATCGCCTAACATAACCGGAATGATTGGGTGTTCGCCTGGTACCAAGTCAAAACCCAATGCCGTCATTTTTTCTCTAAAATAACGCGCATTTTCATGTAATTTATCTTGGAGCGCTGAGCTGTTGCTTAATTCATCCAAAACCACGCAAGAGACGCTAGCAATCATTGGCGTTAAGGTATTTGAAAAGAGATAAGGCCGCGAACGTTGTCTTAACCAAGAAATCAAAGGCTTTTTACCCGTCGTATAACCACCGGACGCGCCACCTAATGCCTTACCTAAGGTACCTGTAATAATATCCACTCTATCAAGCACGCCACACAATTCTGGCGTACCGCGCCCGCCTTTGCCCATAAACCCTACGGCATGCGAATCATCGACCATAACTAACGCATCGTATTTATCCGCTAAATCACAAATGGCGCTTAAATTGGCAATGATGCCATCCATTGAAAACACACCGTCGGTCGCAATTAAACGATATCGTGCGCCTTGGGCAGCGATTAATTTTTCTTCTAAATCTCCCATGTCGTTATTTTTGTAACGAAAACGTGCTGCTTTACAAAGCCGAACCCCGTCAATGATGCTGGCGTGATTGAGCGAGTCACTGATAATGGCATCTTCCGCATTAAGTAAGGTTTCAAATAATCCTGTATTGGCATCAAAACAAGAAGAATATAAAATGGTGTCTTCTTTTTCGAAAAACGCACTGATTTTTTTTTCAAGTGCTACATGCACCGATTGAGTGCCACAAATAAAACGCACCGATGCCATGCCGTAACCAATTGAATCAAGAGATTTTTTTGCTGCATCAATCAACGTTGGCGAATCCGCCAAACCCAGGTAATTATTAGCGCATAAATTGATTACCGCTTCATTGCCAACCTCAATATTTGCACGCTGAGGCGAAGAAATAACGCGCTCACTTTTATATAAACCTTCTTCTTTAAGTGTTTCTAAAGACGCTTCGAGCGATTGATAAAAAGTATTTGTCATGGAATAAAATCTCTACGGTAAGTGCTAAACAAGGATACTACCTGAACACACAAAAACATCAAGCTGAGGGAATGATAATCCTTAAATCTTAGCCACGACAACACTAAAATGACCGTCCATTCAACACTGAAGTGCAACCCCCTCTGAGTTAGGGTGTCCTGCAAAGAAAAC
>CAWVYD010000094.1:0-7070 GCA_963934185.1 uncultured Legionellaceae bacterium
AAGTTAGATGTTAAATAAATCTTTGTTTTAAAAGCTCACTGATTATTAGTCATTACAAAATCACGGCGACTCATGAAAAATGAACCAGCATTTATTTTGCACACTAATTTTAATGAGACAGCCGTGCCTTTTCAACCTAAATACACATCTTAGATAACAATGCCCTGTTTCTGTGTGGCAAATCATTTGCTCTCAGAAGCATTTAAATGGGAGCCTCTACCAATAAAAACATCCTTTACGGTTTAGGAAAAGAGCCATTTTTAAAAGAGATTACGCTCGGCTTTTTTTATTAAAGAGATAGTGCTAAAATCCATTACTGGTCGAATTTAGATCATAACTTTAATTAAATGAAGCTTCTTTATGAACCTTCCCAAGGAGATTAACATGCGTGCTGTAATTTTTTTTATCGCTAGTGTTTTTGCCTTTGCTGCTCAAGCAAATGCTGAATTTGCCACCCCTTTTATTTCGCCGCCACTTGAACAATCAAACGTCCAAAATACAAAACCTTTGATCAGCCAACCTGGTTACTGTGAATTTGAAATTCAAAATTTAAGCCATAAATCAGCGTTTGTTGATATTGTATATGACGCTTTCTTACTTAGCGCTGGCCACAGGGTCGATCCTGGCTATAATTTACACGTTAGCTTAATGGACACAAGCGGCCGCTGTCATCGCGCAGCCTATACCTTAGTCTATTCACCTGAAGCAATTATTTTATACAAAGATTTTGGCTTTGTTGATAAAACATTAAAAATCTACAGTGCATTAGGCGGCGAAGTTGCTGTAAAACAAGTAAAAACAAAAAAATAATTAGTCTCTAGATATTCTGCGCAGCCTTCCGGCTGCGCAGAATAACGGGGAATTTAGCCTCCATTCTATTCTTTAAGCTTCAAGCCTAACGCCTTAAGACGACGCTCAAGGGTTGGGTGAGTTGAAAAGAAATCCGATAGACCGCCCCCACCACTAAATTTAGCCGCATCAAAAATATAAGAAGCGCGACGAACTGACTCATGCGACGTTTGCCTATATTCCTGCGCATTTTCCTCAGCATTGTCAAAATGATCACTGTTAATTTTAATCAGTGCACGCGCCAAAGGCTTGTTATCTCGCATTAACTCTACGGCGCCACTGTCAGCCATAAATTCTCGTGTTCTGCTTAAAAACAGCGTTAATACCGTTGTAATAATCGGCAGTACAAATCGTAAAACCATTACAATTATAAGTAAGGTATTACCGCCTTTATTTCGACTTGATCGTGAGTTATTACTAAAAAGCATGCTATAAAACAAGTAGTCGATGGCAAGCAGTAAAATATTGCTTAATACCGATACCGTTAGGGTTAACTTGATGTCATGATGCCGAATGTGACTTAATTCATGCGCCATAACCGCTTGTAGCTCTTGTCTGTCGAGTTTAGTCATTAAACCGCGACTAATGGCCACCATTGCTGATTTTTCTGAGAAGCCTGAAGCAAACGCGTTCATGTAATTCGCTTCAATGATGTAAACCTTCGGCATGTAATTAAGACCCGCAGCCACTTTCATTTCTTCAACCACATTATAAAGTTGCTTTTCATCCATTGCGCGCGCTGTATCAGGCGTTACTTCAAAACTGTCTGTGCCCATAAGCATGATGCGATCATAAAGCGTAAACGTTACAAGCAAACTAATGCCAGCAATGCCAATCATAACCAACGTGGCATAAGGCGTCACACGTAAATGCAGCAAAGCATCAAAAACCTGCTGCGCAGACATGCGATATAACTGCATGCCTATAAACGTATCGAACAGCAAACCAACAAAGATAAAAATAAGAATAAACGCTGCAATGACCACCTTGGTTTTGCGCTCATTGCTTCTTAATTGATGACGCCAGTCGCTCATACCAACGTTAAAATTTTTCATGTTTTAAAACTTAACCGTGTAGTCTTCCTTAACTTTTGCATCGTCAACATCAAGCGCCCAATAAGCAAAGTCTTTATTAAGTTTTGAAGCAAACAGATTCACAACCATTGACTGAAAAAATGAATTTTTAGTCGCATTAAATTTTTCAATGCTGTCATTAAAGGCTTGTTTAGCAAACGTTAACTTGTTTTCCGTATTAACAATTTCTTCTTGTAACTGCATCGCATTTTGATTGGCTTTTAAATCTGGGTATTGTTCGAAGACGAGGTTAATGCCGCCAGCAATTTTAGAAATATTATTTTCTGCCGCAACTCGCCCAGCCTCATCACCACTGTTTTTAGCCGCTTGTGCTTGGTTACGTAAGGCCACGACATCTTTTAAGGTGGATTTTTCATAATCCATGGCTTTTTTTACCGTTTCAATCAGCGACTGCAATACTTTAAAACGTCTATCAAGCTGAATATCAATTTGCCTCATGTCATTTGCCACGGCTTCAATCATAGCAATCAGACCATTATAAACTGAAATCATCCAACCAAAAATCACTACGCCTAAGACTAAAATAATAATACCTGTGCTCATTGTTGACTCTCCTCACTAACTGATAATTTATTCACTCTATGAAAAGAATAGTGCCTCAATAAAAAATTTACCAGCCAAAGACTTATTTATTTCCGTTAAGCAACGTTTTTGACTTAACAAACCAAGTTTTAAAGCATCGTTTCACTCACCCCATCAGACCAAATAAATGCCTAACTGACCTAATTAAGAAGGAAAAGGTGGGAGATGGTTATCATGAAGACAAGCATTTGGAAAAAACAAAAAAATTTATGATGATTCAGCGTCGATACTATGAAAAATAAATGAATTTGCGCTAAAGTAAACTATTGATTTGATATTGCAGGCTAATAAATGAAGAAATTATTGCTCCCTCTTACGTTAACACTGGCATTAACAGCCTGCCTACCCGCCCGATTTCTACCAAAATTTTTTGCGCCAAAAGAAATCAAAATCGTAAAACCTATCAAAATGGTTTCTCCTCAACAGTTACCAGATATTTACGCGCCAGGAATTAATACTACCGGCTTTAGTCGAACTAACTATTTACAAGCCAGCAGAAGAATCATGCGCCACGTCTCTGATGGCGATATTCAACTGGTGAATGAAGGACGAAGGCTTACACTCATCGTGCCAACAGACAGATACTTTGTTTTTGATACGGCAAAGTTAAGCGACATGCATTACGGACCACTTGCTGACATTGCAACGCTATTAAAATGCTTCCCCAATGTGAAAGTTTACGTTGCAGGCTTTACGGATGATGTTGGAAACTATGAACATAAGCGAATCATGTCAAAAGAACGTGCCCAAGCCATTGTTGCCTACCTTTGGACTCAAGGTATCAACGAACGAAATCTAAAAGCTCAAGGATACGGTGAGCGTTATTCCATTGCTAATAACGATCTTATCCACGGTTCAGCCCTTAATCGTCGCATTGAAATTCAGTGGACTATCTAGTTTCAATAAGGGTCAGGGTCAGGGTCAGTATCGGCTGACCACTGACTGCTCTGTTTTGCTCATGCCCACACCCTAAGACGTGACCTATACCCAACGGAAAAGAAGATGCGAAGAGCCTTGTAGCAAGAATTTCTTGTCTGACCGAGGCGCGCTCTCTTTTCAATTCCGGAACCTACATCAGTAGGTGACCGGATTTCAAAGAGAGTGCAACGAAGGACACGCGAGAAAGTCGCCGCTACAACCAATAGACGAAGATGAAGAGGAATAACCAGACCACATCAACAAAATGCCAATACCAAGCAACCGCTTCAAAACCAAAATGCTTTTCAGGCGTAAAATGCCCTTTTATGCATCGACAGGTAATGACTATCAACATGATGGTACCTAGCGTTACGTGAGCGCCATGAAAACCTGTAAGCATAAAGAAAGTAGAGCCATAAGCACCTGCATTAAGCGTTAAACCCATTTCGGTATAGGCTTCATAATATTCTAGCGCTTGGCAGCCTAAAAACGTAACCCCAAGCAGTACCGTTAAAATCATACCAATAACAAGTTGCGTACGCTTGCCATGTTTTAACGCATGATGTGCCCAGGTGATGGTTATGCCACTGGTTAATAGTAAACCAGTATTAATTGCTGCTAAACCCCATGCGCCCATTGCTTCGTGTGCACCGGCAAATTTAGTGTTATCTGGATTGACTAATAGAGGCCAGGTGGATTTAAAATCGGGCCAAGCAATAAAGTGCGTGATCGGATGAAGCTCACCAGCGAGTAACGGTATGGTCCAAAATCGCATGAAAAACAGAACTCCAAAAAACGCTAGAAAAAAGCACACTTCAGAGAAGATAAACCAAGACATGCCCATACGAAACGAACGGTCAACTTGATTATTGTAAAGTCCTGCTTCACTTTCGTTGATGACATCGCCTAACCAACCAAACAACATCACAATAACAATAGATAAGCCAATCGCAGATACGTAGGGTCCCATCCAATGAGAATTGATCCAAAGTCCTGAACCTGCAACCGTAGTGGTTAACCCTACGCAGCCTGTCACTGACCATCGAGAGTTGTCTGGAACAAAATAACTACCATGTGCACCCATATACAATTCACCTTTTTATTATTATTGAACAGTCATTAGTCCGACATTCCTCTATGGAATATCGAATTAACCGTTTTTTCTTTTCATTCTTGCTGTTACATCAAACAGGGTATAGGACAAAGTGATTGTCTTTACCTCTTTCGGTAATTCTGGATCTAAATGAAAAAGCAAAGGCATGTCCATTGCTTCATGTGCATTTAATTCCTGTTGGGTAAAGCAAAAACACTCCGTTTTTTTAAAATGTTTTGCCGCAAGACCTGGCGTTACGCTTGGTATTGCCTGAACGATCATCGGTTTATCCGTATAATTCTCAACGTAATACGATAAACGTTTCATTTCTCCCGGATGCACCTTAACTTTTTTTATGCTTGGCTTAAACTTCCAAGCCACGCCATTGGCATTCATGGTCATAAATTCAACCGTAACCCAACGCGACTCATCAACTGCCCCTGCTTTTGCAACTGCTGCAGCATCCGGAGAGGTTTTGCCATTAATACCTAGCTGCTTACACATGGTGTTATAGATAGGTACTAAGGCATAACCAAAACCAAACATAAAAATGGGCACCACGACTAATTTTTTAATAAGTCGCTTTTTTTTCTTTACTTCTTTTTCTGTCATAAGACTTGCACTTCCTACCGTGCTTTACACATCAAAGCACGGCATAACATCTAAACATCTAGTCAATATGAGGCGGCGTAGTAAAGCTGTGGTACGGCGCAGGCGTTGGTAACGTCCACTCCAAACCATTTGCACCTTCCCATACTTTAGGATCGGATATCTTCTCGCCCCTCTTAGCTGATCTTAAAATATTGTAAACAAAGATTAGTTGTGAGAAGCCAAAGATAAACGCGCCAACCGTTGCAACTTGGTTAAAGTTGGTAAATTGTAAAGCGTAATCTGGAATACGACGCGGCATGCCAGCTAATCCCAAAAAGTGCATAGGGAAAAACGTCATGTTCATACCAATCATGGTTAACCAGAAATGGCGTTTACCCAATGTCTCGTTATACATTCTCCCCGTCCATTTAGGGAACCAGTAATAAGCCGCACCAATGATAGAAAACAGCGCGCCTGGAACCAATACATAATGAAAGTGTCCAACGACAAAGTAAGTATCCTGGTACTGATAATCCGCTGGCGTCATGGATAACATTAAGCCAGTGAAGCCGCCAAAGGTAAACAAAAACAAAAATGCAATGGCAAATAACATGGGCGTTTCAAAACTAAGTGAGCCTCTAAAAATGGTTGCAATCCAGTTAAATACTTTAATACCTGTTGGCACAGCAATGATCATCGTCGCATACATAAAGAATAATTCAGCGCCAAGCGGTATGCCCGTCGTGAACATGTGATGCGCCCAAACAATAAACGATAACGCTGCGATGCTAACAGTTGCGTATACCATTGCGTGATAACCAAAAATTTTCTTACGCGCAAACGTTGGGATAATTTCTGAGATAACTCCAAAGGCAGGCAGAATCAAAATGTATACTTCTGGATGACCAAAGAACCAAAACACATGCTGGAATAAGATGGGATCGCCACCACCAGCCGCGTCAAAGAACGCAGTATGAAAGTATTTGTCGGTTAAAATCATCGTAACAACACCAGCAAGTACCGGCATCACCGCAATCAACAAAAACGCTGTAATAAGCCATGTCCAAACGAAAATAGGCATTTTCATTAAGGTCATGCCAGGCGCGCGCAAGTTGAAAATGGTTGCAATAACGTTAATTGCACCCATGATAGACGATGCGCCCATCAAATGAATCGAAAAAATCATATAAATGGTGCTTGGTGGCGCGTAGGTTGTGGATAATGGAGCGTACATTGTCCAACCAAAGTTAGGACCGCCCCCTTCCATAAATAACGTGCTTGCCAATAACGCAAAAGCAAAGGGTAAAATCCAAAAACCAAAGTTATTGATGCGGGGCAATGCCATGTCTGGCGCGCCAATCATCATTGGGATCTGCCAATTTGCTAAGCCTGTAAACGCCGGCATAATCACACCAAACAGCATGATTAAGCCATGCATGGTTGTCATCTGATTAAAAAAGTTAGGCTGAACAAACGTCAAACCAGGATGGAACAGTTCGGTTCGAATCACCAGCGCCATGCTGCCGCCGACAAAGAACATAAACAAAGCAATTAATAAGTACATCGTGCCTATGTCTTTATGGTTTGTGGTATACATCCAGTGACGTATGAAGCCCCACACTCCTGGCTTTTCATAGCCCCCATGGTCATTGTGAGAATCGTGTACAGCTGATTCACTCATGCGTTTTTCTCTCCTGAAATAGCAGCTTTCTTAATTTTCATGGTTGGCTTAATGCCACCACCATTTTTTACGTTTTGCACATCCACTGGTTGAATAATGTCACCGGTATCATTACCAAACGCATTTCGCTCATAAGTTAGGACTGCCGCCAAATCTTTTTCATTTAACTGAGCAGCAAAGGCTTGCATGGCTGTGCCTGGCACACCATTTAGAACCAACTTAATGTGCCTCGCAATTGGCTTGCCAACAACAACTGAACTTC
>CAWVYD010000095.1:0-7052 GCA_963934185.1 uncultured Legionellaceae bacterium
CCATTCCATGTAACCTCAAACCATGTGTTATCGTATGACTCGAATGGCGCATAATTTTTTGTATTGGTTACTGCTAAATTACTTTCTAAAAAGGTAGGCTCAGCTAAATGACGAACAACAGGAATGGTCACTAGTGATTGAGCATGGTTGTCTGAGTCAATGTGAAATGTTAATGGTGTAGCTAAACGTTGATTAGGATCTACAAAGACCACCTTTGAAGTAGGGTTCGCAATACTTAATTGTGGGTAGGCGTCATAATCTTGGTTAGGCGTTAATTTAAAAGATAATGCTCGTTCATCATTATATTGCCATTGATTCATTATATAAGGTGATGACATGGGAGTATTGAAATAACCATTTGTTACTAATGCTGTGGGCGTAGGCTCCATTACTTCTTCTGCATCTTCAAAGTCAGAATTATTAGCATCAGACCAGGTTTCCCACTCACTAGAGGCATTCAGCGCTGGATTATTAGAGATGTCTTTCCATAAAGGGGGAATGTTGTTTGAATCTCCCCATGAATGTACGTCTTTTCCTTCCCATAAACGAAACATGTCAAAAGTATTCGTTTGGTTATTAAATGACGTTGCTGAATTGTTTGAGAAGATGTCTTCATAGACAGAAGTATCTGATATTTCTTTGCCATTATGACGAAGGTTATGAGCGTTACTTGGGGTTGTCGATGAATGATATATCGCATAAACCATGGTAGCTAAACCAACTGCGCCAAGAGACAGCCTGTAAATGTTATGATACCAAGAAGATGCATTGGCTTGGACTGCTTCTTCTAAATTGCCTGCAATTTCATCATCATCATCATCATCATCACTTTCTTCAAATGGAGGTGATTCGTGGCGGAAATTAGGTGGTGCTATATGTGTAGGACTTGCCTGCTCTTCTAATATTTCTTCTACGTCTACAACCTCTTCCTCTTCTTGAATTTTTATTATGGATAATTCAACCTTTTTTTGTGACAGCAGCTCGTTTAATGCTTTATTATCATGGCTGTCTTCCAATTGGATTTCGTTCAACTCCTCTATAGAGCTAAGCAAAGCAATATTTAATCTTTTTCTTTTAAAGTTGGCTTTACTTGTATGGTAAATGTTAGCTTCATCAATTTCTTTTTTTTGTACCTTTCCAGACACTAAATTACTGTCGGCACTGGGAGTAGAGACCACATAAGAGTCAAAATACTGTAAGAATAATTTAATTTTTTCTTTATTAATTATTGGTTTAGCATGGCTTTGATCGGTATCTAGCATAGTGTTTAGATACTCTAAATCATTTGCTTCAAGCCTAAGTGATGGATTGATTTCTAGAAGTTTTTTATAAATGTCTATAATTGGTTGTGTGGGGGGCGTACCAGCATTTTTAGCTTTATTAGCAGGGGAATCATTTTGTTTTGTTGTCATCGAAATGTTTCCTTCTTTTAAGGGGGGGGCTGCTATTTGTGATGTGTGGATAACACGCTCGATGAGATTGGGGGGGGAAGAAGTGTGCGTATTCATTAATGCATTTACGCTTATTTTGGCTATTTGATGCATATATCTTTCTAAAGAATTGCTTCGGAGTAACGGCTTTACAAATGCTTGCGCCATATTTGAATGATATGACAGCGAACAAATATCCATATAGCCAAATAAGTTAATAGGCTTTTTTCTAGGTTGGAGGGTTGCTTTAGAGGATGTATCTAGAAGGTTAGGCCAGCCTACTGAGTAAACAACACTCCCTTCTTTTCTCGAAGGTATTACTGGGAAAATAGGGGCTTGCCGGGTTGTTAAGTGAGACGCGACGATGTCTGTTTGATGAGGTGGGTAAGAGGGGCCATATGGAGAAGCATCAGAAGAGGATTGATTAGATAATGCATTCATGAAAGCACCAACCACTGTTCGACCATTTCGTGATGGTATGACTCTAGTCATTCTTTGCATAAAGGCCCTCAATTATTGGATTTACATCATTGATGTGTTTTTCTATAGCGTTTGTTGTCTTTATAACGCTAACATTTATACAATTAGTATATCCTACGTATATTAAGAGGGCATTAAGGTGTTATTAAGGTCTTTTACGTGAGGGTTTGATGGTTAAGCTTCTGAAAAACTGGTGTTTAATGAAATTGTTAGGCAAAATGAATTGGTTTTTATCCACGCAGACAGGCCGATCACTTTGTCAATGGGCTGTCCATTTTTTTTTTATGGAGTATGAAATGAAAAAGACTTTATTAGCCATCGCGTTGGTTGCGGTTTCTTCAGTGACCTTTGCAGCTGAGACTCTAACGTCTGAAGAAGATAAATTAAGCTATGCCATTGGCCGTGATTTGGGCTCGAATTTTAAACAGCAAGACATTAACGTTAGTCCTGGCGCTTTTATGCAAGGCATGAACGATTCTTTGAAGGGCGACAGCAGTTTGATGACTGACGAAGAAATGAAAGAAACGCTTCAAAATTTCCAAAAGAAAATGATGATGAAGCGAGTGGCTCAAGTAAAGCTTCAATCTGATGTGAATCTTAAAGCAGGAAAAGAATTTTTAGAATTAAACAAAAAGAAAGAAGGCGTGGTTACAACGGCTTCTGGTTTGCAATACAAAGTGCTTGAAGTAGGTAAAGGCATCAATCCTAAGTCTGATGATACCGTCGTCGTTGAATATACTGGCCGTTTACTTGATGGCAAAGTTTTTGATAGTACTGAAAAAACGGGCAAACCCATTAGTTTTAATGTTGGCGGCGTCATCAAAGGCTGGACGGAAGCGCTTCAGTTAATGAAACCAGGTGGTAAAATGGAAGTGTACATTCCTTCTGAATTGGCTTATGGCTCACGTAACAGTGGTGGCCCAATTGGTCCAAATCAAACCTTAATCTTCCACATAAAATTATTGTCTGTTAAAGACAAACAAGAAAAAGCTAGCTAAGTTTTATGACGTCCGCTTTATTAAAATGGCGCCCAATGGGGCGCCATTTCTTTTTGGTGTCCGTCTTAGGCTTTGTGTCTGGTCTGCCTTTTTCATTACTTGGCAGTACACTGGCGGCATGGTTTTCTAGCAAGGGCGTCAGCATTGTTGCCATTGGTTTTTTATCGCTCTTACAACAACCTTATGTGTTTAAGTTTTTATGGGCGCCTTTATTAGACATAACACTCATTAAACGCATGGATAGGCGTCGCACTTGGATATTCATCTGCCAAACGTTACTGTTTATTGGTATTGCTTGGTTGGCCTTTTTAGAACCTAGCGAGAATGTTAAAATCATTGGCGCATTGGTTTTGGGACTGGTGTTTGTTTCTGCAACGCAAGACATTGCCATTGATGCATATCGAGCAGAATTATTAGCGCCAAAAGAACGAGGCTTAGGCGCAACCGTCGCTATTTTTAGCTATCGAATCGCAACACTGGTCTCTGGTGCATTGGCGTTGATTATTGCCGATTATTACGGTTGGCGAATGACGTTTTTATGCATCAGTGTACTTGTGATCCCTTGCGGTCTTTTGGTTTGTTTTTTTAAAGCGGATATAAACGCGAAGCTTCAAAAGGCAAGTAAACCGCCGGTGTTTAATTTATGGAAGAGTATTAAGACTTTTCTTGTCACGAAAGAAGGCATAAACATCATAGCGTTTGTGTTGTTGTTTAAACTTGGCGAGGCATTTACGTCTACCAGCAGCATTTTGGTTATCCCTTTTTTATTGCAAGGCTTAGGGTTTAGTTTGAGTGCCATTGGTGTGATAGGTAAGGGCGTAGGTATTTTAGCAACCCTTGTTGGTAGTTTAATGGCTGGTGTTTTATTACTGAAAATCAGTTTGTATCGCAGTTTGTTTATTTTTGCGTTTTTGCAAATTGCTATGAATACGCTGTTTGTACTTTTAGCGGTGGTAGGGAAAAATTATACGTTATTAACCGTATGTATTTTTTGTGAAAATCTGGTTGCTGGCATGGGAATGACTGCGCTTATCGCCTTTATGATGGGTGTGTGTAATAAAGAATATACGGCAACGCAATTGGCTTTGTTAACGGCCGTTAGCGCCTTACCTAGAACGTTTGCTGGCCCTATTGGCGCAACCATTCAATCCTACATTGGTTGGACGAATTTATTTGTGTTAGCGGTTGTTTTAGCCGTGCCTGTTTTGTTTGTTTTAAAACGCTTGAAAACAGTGATAGAGACAATCGATTAAATTGTCAACACGGCCTAGAAAAGCAAAATATTATGAAACTCATCCTTGTTCTACCGAGAATAAATGAGCGTGAAACTATCCCTTTTGATGAGGTTTTGGTATAACCCTTTAGATAATCTACTTAAAGACCAGAGGTTGCCGTGAACATCACGTTAAACATGAGTAATGTCAGAGCGAGTTGGCTATGAAAGTTGCATTAGGTATTGAGTATGATGGCAGTCAATTTTATGGTTGGCAAAAACAAATTGCATTACGGACTGTTCAAGACGCCGTTGAACAAGCGTTATCTAAAATTGCGACGGTGCCAATTAAAGTAATCTGTGCTGGGAGAACCGATACTGGCGTTCACGGTATGAATCAGGTTGTTCATTTTGAAACGGATGTGCACCGTCCGCTTAAATCGTGGATTTACGGGTCTAATAGTAGTTTACCTAAGGATGTGGTAGTGAAATGGGCCAGAGAAGTGCCTGATCACTTTGACGCACGTTTTTCAGCCATTGCCCGGCGTTATCGCTACGTTATTTTTAATCATGCCATACGCGCTGCGCATTTACGCAGCTTGGTAACGTGGCATTACAATCGCTTGAATGTCAATTTGATGCATCAAGAAAGTCAATTGCTTTTGGGGGAAAATGATTATACATCGTTTCGTTCGTCTCAATGCCAAGCGAACTCACCGGTGCGCACCATCAAGGATATTTCGGTTACCTCACATGGGTCTTTAATCTTTATTGATGTGGAAGCGAATGCTTTTTTGCATCACATGGTGCGAAACATTGCCGGCGTTTTAATGACAGTTGGCAGTGAACGTGAGAGCGCTGGTTGGGTGAATGACCTTTTAGAGTGTAAAGATCGTACTAAGGGGGCGGAAACGTCACCACCTTATGGTCTTTATTTATATGACATTATCTACCCAGATGAATTTCATATCCCATCGAATGCGTCCGCTCCTTTGTACATACATAAACCGTTTGGTAGGCAAAAATTAGCATCACCAATCGCCATTTAAATCACTAGTTTTAAGGCATTTTTTATGATCATAGAAAAGCGGCAGCATTTTATTCGCCAAAAAATACAAGAGGATTTGGATACAGGCAAGGTCAAGCAAGTAATAACCCGCTTTCCACCTGAGCCTAATGGTTTTTTGCACGTTGGTCATGCAAAATCCATTTGCCTTAATTTTGGCATGAAAGAGGACTTTAACGGGCAGTGTAATTTGCGATTTGATGACACAAACCCTGAAAAAGAAGAGAATATCTACATTGATGCCATTAATGAAGACGTTAATTGGTTAATGGGTGATAAGGCGGATCGTACCTGTTATGCCTCTGATTATTATCAACAACTGTATGACTTTGCGGTTGAATTGATAACAGCCGATAAAGCCTATGTGGACAGCTTACCGGCCGAAGAAATGCGAACTTATCGCGGCACCTTACAACAAGCCGGCACAAACAGTCCATTTCGTTCACGATCCATCCAAGAAAATTTAGAGCTCTTTGAAGGCATGCGCTTAGGTCAATTCAAAGAAGGTGAGCATATTTTGCGCGCTAAAATTGACATGAGCTCGGGTAACATTAACATGCGTGATCCGGCGATGTACCGCATTCGTTTTACAGAGCATCCACGTCAAGGTAATGCGTGGTGCATTTATCCTATGTATGATTTTGCGCACCCGCTGTCAGATGCGATTGAATCCATTACCCATTCACTTTGTACATTAGAATTTCAAGATCACCGACCATTGTATGATTGGTATATTGATAATACGTCCGTTGAAGCAAAACCAGAGCAAACAGAATTTGCTCGTTTAAACTTATCTCACACCATTACCAGTAAACGTAAATTGAAAACGTTGGTGGATGGCAATCATGTCGAGGGTTGGGCTGACCCTCGTATGCCAACCATTTGCGGTATGCGCGCAAGAGGCTATCCGGCACAAGCGTTGCAATATTTTTGCGAAGAAATAGGCATTTCAAAAAGCGACTCTGTGATTGATATGACCTTACTTGAGGCCAAAGTTCGTGACAACTTAAACGATACTTCGCCTCGAGCCATGTGCGTGTTTAAGCCGCTTAAAGTAACCATTACGAATTATCCAACAGACAAACAAGAAACCTTGCTTTCTGCTCGTCACCCTCAACAAGAAGATTTAGGCAAACGTGAATTACCGTTTGGTTCAACGCTTTGGATTGAAACGGAAGATTTTCAAGAAGCACCAGAGAAGAAATTCTTTAGATTAGCGCCTGGCAAAGAAGTTCGTTTAAGAAATGCTTACGTTATCAAATGCAATGAAGCCATTAAAGATGACAGTGGTGAGATAACCGAATTGCTCTGTACTTACGATGAAGATACGTTAGGCAAAAAGCCTGAAGGACGCAAAGTGAAAGGCGTTATTCATTGGGTGAGCGCGGCGTACGCCATACCTTGCGAATTAACTTTGTTTGATAGGTTATTTAAAACAGAAAATCCTGCGGCGTCTGAAACGTTTATTGATGATTTAAATGAAGACTCTTTAGAGAACGTAAAAGGCTGTTTGGTTGAAACCAGTTTACTTACTGAAAGCATTGGTACGGTTTATCAATTTGAGCGACAAGGTTATTTTAAATTGTTAGCAAAGGGCGATGCGTTTAAGTTTCATCGCGTTGTTAATCTTAAAGATACATGGCAGAAAAAATAATGAAAATTTATAACTCCCTTAGTAATCAAAAAGAGATCTTTACGCCGCGTGTTGCGGGTGAAGTTGGTTTGTATGTATGCGGTCAAACAGTTTACGACTTATGCCATATGGGGCACGCTCGCACCATGGTAGCGTTTGACGTTGTTGTGCGGCATTTACGTTCGATGGATTACAAAGTTACGTACGTGCGAAACATTACAGACATTGACGA
>CAWVYD010000096.1:0-6987 GCA_963934185.1 uncultured Legionellaceae bacterium
GTAGTAGGTGTGGTTACAGTGCGTCGTATGATAGCTTTTAGGCGGGCAAGCAGTTCTCGAGGATTGCAGGGTTTGGTTAAATAATCATCAGCACCAATTTCTAAGCCTATGATCTTATCAACTTCATTGGTACGAGCCGTGAGCATTAAAACGGGCACTTGTGAGTGATCGCGTATTTGCTTTAACACATCAAAACCGCTTACTTCCGGCAACATAAGATCCAAAACAATGGCTTTAAATTCTTGGCATAGAGCTGTTTTGAGGCCACTTTTTGCATCCTGACAGCTAATAGCCTGAAATCCTTCACTGTTTAAATACCGAGTGAGCAAGTCACATAATTCCGTATCATTATCGATGATTAAAATTTGATTCATGGGGCGTCCTTTACCGTAAATTCAACCAATTTAATGCGACGGTTGTCTGCGTTTAAAATTTTAAACACATAATTGTCAACGGTGACCACTTCATCAATACCAGGTAAGTGTTCGCAGGTTTTGATGAGCAGTCCAGCGAGTGTTTCGTAGTCCTCAGTATTTAAATTAAGTTTAAAATAATCATTGAACTCTTCAATAGGAATATGGCCTTTAATAATGTATCGGCCATTAGCATGTTTATTGATGAAGGCATCATCATTATTATCAAATTCATCCTCTATATCGCCAATAATTTGTTCAATGACGTTTTCAATAGTAACAAAACCAGATACGCCGCCATATTCATCAACCACTATCGCCATGTGATTTTTAGTGCGCTTAAATTCCGTTAATAAAATATTAAGGTGTTTACTTTCGGGTACAAAAATAGCAGGTCTTAAAATGTCATTGATTGAAAAGTTATCCTGTTGGGCACTTTCCATTAATAAATCTTTAGCGTGCAAAATGCCAATAATGTTATCGATGGTGTTGTCAAAAATAGGGTAGCGAGAGTGGCGGTGTTTGCGGACGGTTGTCAGTAAGTTTGTTAGGCTAGCATCTGATGCAATAGCAACAATTTGAACGCGTGGCAGCATAATGTCTCGCACACGGAGATCGGAGTAGCGAATAACGCCTTCAACCATGGCGAGGGTATCAGCATCCAAAATATCGCGCGCTGAAGCATCTCGTAAAATTAACAACAAATGCTCCCTATTTTGCGGTTCACGCAATAAGGCATGCGTTAATTTTTCTAACCAAGAATTTTTTTTGTCAGTCATTATTTATATCATCGCTTGCTTCATAAGGGTTGCTAATGCCTAATTTAGCTAGTGTTTCTATTTCAATTGGTTCCATAATCTGAGCATCGTTTTTTTTGATATGGTCATAACCGAGTAGATGTAAAACGCCATGTACAACCATATGGGCATAATGCGCTTGTAATGTCTTGTTTTGGTCAAGGGCTTCTTTTTCAATCACCTCGTGACAAATAATAATGTCACCCAGTGCTGGGTAATCTAATTGCTGCCTCACTTCTTCGGGGAGTTCGCAGGGAAACGATAAAACGTTAGTAGGCTTATCCATACGTCGATACTGATTATTTAATGACTGGATGGTTGAAGAATTAACCAGGCGCAAGGTGAGTTCACCTTTCTTAATTAAATTTTCAAGTGTGGTGTTTACCCAACGCTGTACGTGGAAAATATTTGGTGCATTTTGATAATCGTTTGTATTTTGATACGTCACGTGATACTTCATGCGTGAGATAAATCCTTATAGTGACCGGAGGTTTTTATTAAGTTAAGACTAAAATTAAAGGTGAGGAAGTAAAGGGTTAAAAGAGTTTTAACCAATTGATTAATAATCAATTCAAACTTTTTTTTTGAAAAAAAACTTAACGTTGTATCCAAATTTAATTCATCCCTCATAAATTAATTACATTTTGATTTTAGTTCATAATTTCAAAGCCTGCAAGATATCATGCCCTATGTTATCTCGTTGATTCTTTGATTACTAATACACATGTGTGTACTGATGGTTGCATGAGCTTGAAATAACCAGGATAATCCGCACTTTATTTTTTTAATTAATTTCTGGAAACCTAATGGCTAGAAGACGGCGCCAATCTGCGCGCATTGATCAAACTCCAACACAAGCAATCATTGAAACCTTATCCCATGAAGGGTGCGGCATTGCGCGTATGGAAGGAAAAACCACCTTTATTCAAGGCGCATTGCCTGGTGAGACGGTCAATTTTATTTATACGGAAAAAAAGAAAGACTATGACAAAGGGATCACAAGCGAAGTGATCAAAGCAGCGCCCGAACGGGTAAGCGCGCCGTGTCAGCATTATGATGTGTGTGGTGGTTGCTCATTGCAGCATTTTGATGCAAACAAACAAATTGATTTCAAAGCAAGTGTTTTACTTGAAAATTTAAAGCATATTGGTAACGCGATACCTAATGAAGTCTTAGCGCCTATGCGTGGCGACCAACTCGGTTATCGACATAAAGCGCGCTTAAGCGTGCGTTATGTTATTAAAAAAGAGGCGGTATTAGTGGGCTTCCGTGAACGTCTTACTGGCCGTTATATCGCTAATATTGAACAATGTGACGTGTTGCACCCAAGCGTCGGTTTGCTTATTCGACCGTTTCGAGATTTAATTGCCATGTTGTCAAACTATCAACAAATAGCGCAAATTGAAGTGGCGGTTGGCGAAAATAAAACGGTGCTTATTTTAAGACACTTAGAGCCGTTTGAAGAAGGTGATTTTGAGCATTTACATGCCTTTGCAGACAAACATAATGTCTGTTGGTATTTGCAACCTGGCGGTAATGATACGATTCACCCATTAAAAGAAGAAGAAGACGATGACCTCATTTATACGTTACCTGAACTTGATTTAACCTTTTATTTTAAACCGAATGATTTCACTCAAGTCAATCCATCCATTAACAAGCAAATGGTACCACTTGCGTTGGACTTGCTCGCCATAGAGTCGACTGATAGGGTGTTAGATCTGTTTAGTGGCTTAGGTAATTTTTCCTTGGCAATGGCGCGTTTAGCCTTAGAATTAGTCGGGGTTGAAGGCTGTGATAAAATGACGCAGCGAGCACTTAGCAATGCACAGCGTAATGACATTTCTAACGTATCTTTTTATCGCGCCGATCTATTTGAGTCGATTGATGATGCACCATGGGCTCAGCAATCATATAATAAAATTTTATTAGATCCTCCTCGTGCTGGCGCAAAAGAACTCTGTGAGCAAATTGAACGTTTTAATGCAGAGAAAATTGTCTACGTATCATGTGCATCCGCGACGTTAGCTCGGGATGCTAAGATATTAATAAGCAAAGGCTACACGCTTGAAAGTGCGGGTGTGATGGATATGTTTCCTCATACTGCTCACGTAGAATCGATTGCTTTATTTGTTAAAAATAATTAATTTAAGGGAAAGGTATTTGCCACGATGGTTAAAGTAAAAGAAGATCCTTCACGGCTATCCGACGGCTCCATTGATTTAGAGTCTTGGTTATTGGCGCTTGAAACAGAGCATACTAATTTAGATCATGCATTAATTCGAAGCGCGTGTTTACTAAGTCAAATTGCTGGCATGGATATGCCAACGGAGTCTGGAGAGTCTTGTTTGCAGCAAGGGCTGGCGATGGCTGAAATTTTGGTGGACTTGGACGTTGACTCTGAAACGATTGCTGCCGCTATTATTTATGACAGTGTGCAATACGCTGAACTTAGCATTGAAGATGTGGAAGAGCACATTAGCCTTAATATTGCTAAGTTGGTTGAAGGCGTTGAGCGTATGAATGCCATTAGTAACATGCGAGGTTTATCGCGCTTACAAGGGCGTCATCAAATTGATAATGTTCGCAAAATGTTACTGGCGATGGTGGACGATGCACGTTGCGTATTGATTAAATTAGCCGAGCGACTTCGTGTACTGCGCACCATTGCGCCTTTGCCAGATAATGTTAAACGCCCCATCGCCATTGAGGTTAATGAAATTTATGCCCCTTTGGCTAATCGATTGGGCATTGGCTCCATAAAGTGGGAAATGGAAGATCTTGCTTTTCGTTACCTTAATTCTGAAAAGTACAAAGAAATTGCGAAAGGGTTAAATTCACGTCGGCTTGATCGCGATCGCTATGTGACGATGATTGTTGAGATTATTAATCAACAGTTACATGAAAAAGACCTAAAAGGGTTTGCTGTCTGTGGTCGATCTAAACACATACATAGTATTTACCGAAAAATGTCTCGTAAAAACATACCCATATCCGAAATTTACGATGCAACGGCAGTGCGAGTTTTGGTCAATTCAGTGGATGACTGTTACACCGTGCTTGGTGTTGTGCATGAGGTTTGGCATCAAATCATTGCCGAATTTGATGATTATATTAATAACCCAAAACCCAATGGTTATCAGTCCTTACATACGGCTGTTAATGGTCCAGAAGACAAAGCATTTGAAGTGCAGATAAGAACTAAGAAAATGCATGATGAAGCAGAACTTGGCGTAGCCGCGCATTGGAAATATAAAGAAGGTTCCGGTTTCCAAAAATCGAATCATGAGCGAAAAATTGATTGGTTGCGTGAGGTTTTGGAATGGCACAGTGAACTAGGGCAGGGCGAAGCACATGAAGCGCATGCCTTAGAAGAAGAATTTTTAGATGACAGGGTTTATATTTTCACGCCGGACGGGGATGTGCTCGATCTCCCTCAAGGCTCAACTCCCCTTGATTTTGCTTATCGCGTGCACAGTGACATTGGCCATCGTTGCCGCGGCTCGAAAGTGGATGGTCGAATTGTTCAGTTAACCCATCAGTTAAAAACCGGTGAGCAAGTAGAAATATTGACAGGAAATGAGCTTCGCCCAAGCAGAGACTGGCTGAATCCTCATTTAAATTATTTAAAAAGTGCGCGAGCAAAAGCTAAAATTCATCATTGGTTTAAGCTGCTTGATTATGAGCGAAATAAAGAAGATGGCGCAGCGCTTTTAGAACGAGAACTTAAACGTTTGAATTTAAAAGCGGATAAATTGCAACACGTTGCTAACACCTTAAAATTTAAAAACAAAGATGATTTATTAGCAGCGTTAGGCTGTGGCGACATTCGTTTTGGCCAGATAATTAACCGCTTACAAGAATATGACACGGTTTCAAGTAAAGAGGCTAATGTCGCCATAAAAACGCCTCCAGCAGTCAAATCAGCCATGGCTTATGCCAGCAGCGATGTTCAGGTTGAAGGGGTTGGCGATCTGTTAACGCACATCGCTCGATGTTGTCAGCCGGTTCCAGGGGATGACATCATTGGTTACATCACCATGGGGCGGGGAATTTCGATTCATCAACAAGAATGCTCTAATATTTTTCATGCCACCCAAGAACAAAAAACACGGCTAATTGAAGTGCATTGGGGCAGTAAAGTCAGCAAAGGTTATAACGTTGATGTGGTGATTCATGCCTATGATCGTAATGGTCTCTTGCGAGATGTAACGCAGCTTTTAAGCAGTGAGAAGGCCAATCTGTTTTCGCTTTCAACCAATATAAACAAGGATGACAATACAGCCCTTATTTATTTAACTCTTGAAGTGGATGGTGTTGATGGTCTCTCGCGTTTATTAAATAAATTTAAACAAATCCCTAATGTGATGGACGCAAAGCGAAAAAGCGAATGAATGCAGTCGTTAAAAAAGTACTTCGTATTCAACAAGCGGCTAGAAAATCTGGTTTTGATTGGCCAGATGCTCACGCCGTTATTGATAAAGTAAAAGAAGAACTGGATGAACTGTCACAGGCGTTAAGATTAAAAGACAAAGCAGCCATTCAAGATGAGTTTGGTGATGTGTTACTGGTGGTGTCAAACTTATCGTTGCACTTGGCGCTTGGTATGGAAGCGTGTTTATCTCAAGCACTCGAAAAATTTAATCGTCGTTATCAAGAAATGCTTAGACAATCATATAATAAAACCATCGACTTTGAGTCGCTAACGCTTGAAGAAAAAGAGTGCCTTTGGTGTGATGCCAAAAAAGTGGTTGGTTAGGGCGTGTTGACAGTTCATCACCTAATGCTTCAAAGCGAATTTTTTGACTTTCTTGCTTGAAATGTATAAAAAACCCTCAAGGGAGTTTGGCCATAGTAAGTACGAAAAAAAATTAAAAAGCATCATAATTTTTTCTCTGCAAGACATTAACGCCCTTAAATTAAGAGGCAAATGGAATGACTTATGAATTTGAAATTTCTACCGATCTAACGTTAATACAAAAGATAAATGACGTTGTTCGAGAGGGGATAATTAATGTTAATGAACCTTTTATTGGCAGTAAGCCTGTTCACTATTGATAGTCATTTATACGTCCACACGCCCTAGCGTTATAATACGAAAAAAGTGACTTTATAAAACGTATGAGGCGGCATCTTAATTTATCAGAGGGTGGTTATCTTAAAATACAGGTTATTGAAATAATTAGGATTTATTTGTAAAATAATATTGCAATAATTTTCATTTAATATATAGTAGTCAACTTACTGATGCGGGGTGGAGCAGTTTGGTAGCTCGTCGGGCTCATAACCCGAAGGTCATAGGTTCAAATCCTGTCCCCGCTACCAGAAAAATAAAAGCCTGTCTTTAAACAGACTTTTATTTTTAATATTATTTAAAGAACTTCAATGCTTTCAGCTTGAGGGCCTTTAGCACCTTGGCTAGGTATAAATGAAACAGAAGCGCCTTCATTTAATGTTTTAAAGCCATCACCTGAAATTGCACTGAAATGTGCAAAATAATCTGTGCCATTACTTTCTAGAAAACCAAAACCTTTACTTTCGTTAAACCATTTTACTGTACCGCTTATTCTATCTGACATTTTATTACCCTTTAAATAAATTAACACCCACTTCAAAAGTGTGGGAAAGCTATTGTAGCATAGATAATACCGTTTTTGTGTATTTATTGTGTTATTGTTTTATTTTAAATCCAATGGCATGGTTTTATTAGGGCGTGTTGACCATTCGTTTTGGAGTGAAAGAGTAGGCTGGTTTTAGTGATATCTGTTTAAAAAAGC